>CALGOE010000023.1 GCA_937958145.1 uncultured Desulfobacca sp. | reverse complement strand
GCTCGCTGCGCCCGGCAGGGGAGATACTGCGACAGCTGCTCCGACTGGGAAGAGGCCCCAAGGAGCGAGGGTTCTGCGGCCCCCCAACCTTGATTCAGGCCAGGAGCGGCAACCGGCCCTGCACCCGATACCGCCGCTGGGAGCGCCGCGCCGGGTTGGTCTTCTGCCGCCGGCGTTTTAGGAACAGGGCCGCGGCCGGGGCCAGGGTGGCAAACTCCCAGGTCTGCCGGTGCCAGACCCGGCCGCCGGCGCCGCTCACCTTGCCCACCCGGAAGCCCTGCCCCGTCTTCTCCAGCCAAAGAAGATAAAACGCCTGCCGGGGACTGTCCGACGCCAGGAGATGGGCGGTTTTCAGCAGGGTGGTTTGCGGCGGTAAGAGCAGTATCACCTTTTTCCTTCCAGGCACGGGAAGAAAGCCAGAAGACCGGGGGTGGGCGCTAAAGGCTCAACCTTTCTTCCCGAGTATGCCAGATCCTGATAATGATGATGGCATCAGTCGTAACCGTATAACGCACACAATACCCCGCCTGTCCGAAGGGAATAAAAAGGTCCCGGCAGACTGGCCGCTCGAGGTCGGTGACCGGACGCCCCAGCAGGGGATACTGCTGCAATCTCCGGACGGCGGCAAGAATGCGCTTGGCCGCCCGCGTCGCTGCCGCCGGATTCTGGTGCTGAATGAAATCTCTGAGGCGGGCCAAATCCCGCACCGCTTCGGGCAACCATTTCAAGGCATAGGACACTTGTCCTCTCCCTCGGTTCCCCAGGTTTCCAGCCAGGCCTCGACCACCTGATGGTCAACGGTTTCGCCCAAGGCTTCGTAGTGCTCCCATCGCTCCACGGTTTCCCGCTTGACTCTCTCAGCTTCTTCCTCTCGCTCAATAAACTGCCGGATCGCTTCCTTCATCAGCCAATGGGGCGAACGCTGCCGGACCTCGGCCAATGCCTGCAAGCGGGCATAAGTCTCATCATCCAGTTTGATGGCTTTGCTTGGCATACGTTTGGCCTCGATATTAATTAGTAATACTTTTATATACCTTTCCCCATCGCTCGTCAAGCAACTCTGGTTTCGATGTCTGGGAATGTAGTGCTGATGCCAACCAACTTATTGGCATTATTATTAATAACAGCTTGTGAACATATTCCGGCAGCTTTTTGCTGACGATGAAAACATTTATTATGGAAATATCTAATATTATAAGAAAATAATTGATAATCTTATGACAAAAGAGTAAAAAATATATAGGATTTTGCCATTTCCGTCTAATGGACGGTTGCAGGCCGTCCAGGGGGCAGCCAGGAGGGAAATCCCCTGCCCTGGGGCTCCCGCAGGAGGTCACGGCGCCGGCCTGAGCCCGACAGGAAATAGGGCGGCCTGTGGCCGCCGTCCGCTGACCGCACGCAGATCTGGTGTGGACAGCCTAAAACCGCGTGCACGGCACGCCCTATAAACTGACCGGCAGACCACCCGGGCCTTTCTGGCCGCCCGGATGCCGGTTGCGGTGGCCATGACCAACAATAAAGGCGAACGCCTGGCCCTCCGGCAGACCGCCGCCCCGGAACCCCTCCAGCTGGAAATTTACCGGGCCATGAACCTGCCGCCCAAACCCCTCAAAACCAAAATGAGTTGTGTAAGTCAAGTTCTGCAAATTGGTCATGGCATTGGGGGCCGCAGTTTTTTTGAATCGTTTCTCATCTGCCGGGCGCCACGACAGCTTTTGTGGCCGGGAGAACGCGGGGAGGGGGAAAAGGTGGCCATGCAAGCCGCCGGCCGGGCCGCGCGGATTCGGTCTGCCGGCACAAAGTGTCTGCAGGGCAGGCCGAATCCACCCTCAGGGAATCAGCCACTTTCTCCCGGCCAAGGCTTGCGGCCACCGCCCCCAGTTCCTCAGGCTTTTCCACCCCGGGGGCGGCGCTGGATCGTGGGTAGGAGGTGGCAAGCCACGACCGTGATGCAGAGATGCCCGGTCAGGCGACGGTCCTCTGGCGGTGAGGCTCAGAGCCCATATACCTTTGGGCATTTGGTAGGGGTAGCGGGCCTGGCGGTGCGGTTCGGGCGGCGCCAGGGTCTGGCGGAGGGGGAGCTGCGTGCCTTGCAGGTCGACGGCCTGTGGCACGACTGGAGAAGATCGGCGTGCCGGATGCGGTGCGGCTGAAACGGGGGCCGCTGGACCGGGCGGAGGGGGCGCTGCTGGAGGGGCACCCGGTCATGGGCTGCGCCATGGTGTTGGCGGTGGTCCGGCGCCACCGGGAACGTTGGGACGGTATGGGATATCCTCAGGGCCTGGTGGGGGGGACATCCCCCTGGTGGCACGGATTGCGGCGTTGGCGGATGCCTGGGGCGCCATGTGGTCGAGAGGCCGTATCGGCCGGAGCTGCAGGGGCAGCAGGCCAGGGTGAAGATTATGGAAAACGCCGGGAGGCAGTTCGCCCCGTCGTTGGCGTCGCGGTTTAGCCGCTCTATGGACCTATGCCATCGGCCTCTCGCCCCAGTGTGCCGTCCCGCTGGCTCCGCATTACCCACCTTTTTGTTCTGTCAGCCCCAGCATTTTATCAATTCATCCCGGATAAGCTGATACCTGCCAGGAGCAGCAGGAGGTGATCCGGCCAGCTGACCGTGTGGGGGAGGTAAAAAGGGAGAGGTTGGTTGCGGTGTTGGAGTGAACGTCCCCTGGCTCAAATCCGGGGGCGGGCGGCGGGGTTTGGGTCAGGCCGCCAGGCGTTGTTTTAAGGCAGCCAGATCATGCTCCAGGCGCTCAATCCTGGTTTTCAGTTCCTCATGGTCATCCCGGCGGACAACAACCAAATAGAGTTGGTTGAGCCGGTCATTGGTTTTGTCTATGCGCAGGATGACATCATCATGGATAGCATCAAGCCGCTTGTTGATCTCATCAATGCGGCTTACCAGCTCTGCCCTGACGGCGTCAAGGCGCCGGCTGAATTCAGCCTGCACCGCATCAAGCCGCTTGTTGGTTTCATCAATGCGCTTGTTGGTTTCATCAATGCGTTTGTTGATTTCATCAATGCGCTTGTTGGTCTCGTCAATCCGCCGGCTCTGGTCTGCCAGATGGGTGTTGACGTCATCCAGACGTTTATTGGTTAACGTCAGGGCCGTCTTGAGTTCCGCCTGCTCAAAGCGGATTTCTTTTAATTCCGGCAGGATCAG
>CALGOE010000022.1 GCA_937958145.1 uncultured Desulfobacca sp. | reverse complement strand
GCCAGGATGTTGCCAAACAGCACCCCGAAGATGTCGGCGTTATACGTGCGGGAAAAATGGAGAAAGAGAACCCCCACCGCCATGGCCGCCGCAAAAAAAATGCCGATGGCAGTATCTTCTTCGACCCGCCCCCGGGTCTGCACCACTTCGATGAGAAAGGCCACCAGGATGGAGAAGGCCAGGCCGGTCCAGAAGGGGTCAATCTGCAGGAGAAACCCTAGAGCCACACCCCCGAAGGCCGCATGCGAAATGCCGGCGCCGACAAAGGCCATACGTCGCAGGACGATGAAGACGGACAGCAGGCCGCAAATGAGGCTGACCAAAAGGCCCCCCACCACCGCATTCTGCATGAAACCCGGTTGCAGCCACTCAATCATCGTGCACCCGCACCACCCGATGGGGAATCTCCCCATGAAAGAGGTATTCGACGCTGCAGCCGAAGGTCTTTTCCAGGCCCAGGCGGCCGATGGGCGGCGGCTGATGGACATAGATGCGCCGGTTCAGGCAGACAATATCCCCCACATGACCGGAAATGGCCCCGATGTCATGGGATACCATGATGACGGTCAGATCCAGCTGTCTCTGGAGTTGGTGCAGCAATTCGTATAACTCATCCTGGGCGCAGGCGTCCAAGGAGATGGTGGGTTCGTCCATAATCAGCAACCGGGGCTCCACGCTCAGGGCCCGGGCGATGAAGACCCGCTGCTGTTCGCCGCCGGAAAGGGCGCCAATGATGCTTCCGGCATGACCGGCCATGCCCACCTGCGCCAGCATCTTCAGGGCGATCTCCCGATCCCGTCGGGAGGGACGGCGACCTATCCCCAAAAGACCATACCGCCCCATGAGGACGACGTCCAGCACCGTGACGGGAAAATGGGGGTTGGTCAACGGCCGCTGCGGCAAATAGCCGATAATCTGCCCCTGGCCCCGCAGCTTATGAGGTTTATGGCCAAAGAGCCAGACTTCCCCGGCGTCCGGTTGGATCAGGCCGAGGATAACCTTGAGCAGGGTGCTTTTGCCCGCCCCGTTGGGGCCCAACACCCCCACAAAACTGCCCACGGCGATCTCCAGGGTGATGTCTTCCAGAATTATTTCGCCCCGATAGGATACCGAGACATTATGGAGGCTGACCGCAGCTGTCGTCATGGCCGGTTATTTCATGGCCTGGGCCATGGTCTCAAGATTATACTCCATGAGCTTAATATACGAGTCGCCGTAGGGCGGCCGACCGCCCAGGGGGTCCAGGGAGAGGACGCTGACCCCGGCTTCTTTGGCCAACACGTGAGCGATGCGGGGGTTGAACTGCGGCTCCGAAAAAATGACGCGGATGCCGTAGCGTTTGATCGCCGCCAGGATGGCTTGGAAGGCCCGGGGCGTCGGCTCCCGTCCTGGCGCCACTTCAATAATGCCCACTTCCTTGAGGCCGTAGCGCCGGGCAAAATAGGTGAAAGAAGGATGGAAGCCGACAAATTCCTTGATCTGGAACTGGACCGTGGTCGAGGCGATTTTATCATGTAAAGCCGCCAATTGCTCTAAATACTGCTGCAATTGTTGTTCATAAAACGCTCGACCCTCGGGATCAACGGTGATCAGGGCCGCGGCGAGGCGGCGGCAGATGTCCTGGGCGAACACCGGGTCCAGCCAGACATGGGGGTTGACATCGCCATGGGTATGCTGGTGCCCGTGGCCGTGCCCGGTTTTATGGCCACTGGCCGGCTCGCCGGCGTGGGCGTGATCCGTTACCTCCCGGATCAGGTCCAGGCCCTCGGTGGCGGTGAGCACCAATGGTTTCTGCCCTTTCAGGGTTTTCAGAAAACGGCCGATCCAGGGCTCCAGACCGGCACCGTTGATGACCACCACCTTGGCCCGGCCCAGACCGGACAAGAGGCCGGGGGAGGGCTCAAAGGTATGGGGACTGGCCCCCACCGGGATCAAGACCTGCACCTCCACCCGTTCGCCGCCGATCTGGCGACAGAAATCGGCTAAGGGCAAAATACTGGCCGCCACCGGCACCTTGACCGGTGGCGCCGCCTGCACCGCAGAACCGCTGGCCAGGGTCAGCATAAGGCTCATTAGGATGATGATCGGCCGCATAACCATTTAGTCCTCCTTGGTTGTTGCCTTTTCCCGATTCCAAAGGGCAGCAGGTTAGATTTTTTTCCGCGCCCGCAGTTGGCGGCCCCGCCGGCGTTTCTTGGGCGCCGGGGTGGGCTGCGGGGCCGGCGCCGGTGGGGGAATGGCAGCCTGGTCGGCTATGTTCTGGAAAAAATCCTCAGGGGCGCCGGCAAGCAGATGGGCCAACAGCCAGGCCTCGGGGAAACAGACCCGGCGCCGCAGGCGGGCCGGCAGGCGCTGGCCGGATGACAAAGACCGCAGTATTTGAGCTGTCGTCAGCCACAACAACAAGACTTCTTCCCGCCGTCCCGGGGCAAATTCCAGGGGCTGGAGAGCCTGTTCTACGTAGGGGCCGATGATCTCCGGGCCGATCTCCGGCAGCGGCAGATTCATGGTCTGTTCCAGAAAAGGGATGAGAAAGGCGGTCCAAAAAAAGGACTCGCTGCAGGTCAGCCCGGCCCGGAGCAGTTTATCCACCGTCTGAAAAATCTCCTGCAGGCGTGAGCGCACGGCGACGGCAAAGGTTTTCTCCGCCAGCCATTTTTCCAGGCAGGGCAGGATGGCCGCCAGTAAGCCGCTGCTCAGCATGAGATCCAAAAAGGGGGCGCAGGCGCCGCTCTTGAAATCTTTCAGGAGTTCATCCCGGACTCTGGAGGCGTTGCACAGCCTGATGAGGTGCCGCTGCTCCAGGATTGCCGTCCACGTTGCCGGGTCGATGGCAAAACCGGTCCGGGCGGCGTGGCGCAGGACGCGCAGCATGCGCACCGGATCGCGGCGGAAACGCACTTCCGGAGGGCCGATCACCCGGATCAACCGATTCTGCAGATCTGCCAGGCCGCCCACATAATCAATGATGGAAAAATCGGCGATATTATAAAACAGGCCGTTGATGGTCAGATCCCGGCGGTGGGCATCTTCGGCCGGGGTGCCGAAGGTGTTGTTAGGCGCCAGGACCTCATCCGGCCCCTCATATTCCGACCGCCGCCGGAAGGTGGAGACCTCCACCACCTTGCCGCCTTTAAAAAACACCTGGACCAATCGAAAGCGGCGGCCGATAATGCGGCTGTTGCGGAAGAGACGGCGGATCTCCTGGGGGTGGGCATCAGTGGCGATGTCAAAATCTTTGGGTGTGCGGCCCAACAGCAGGTCACGCACGCTGCCGCCCACCAAAAAGGCCTGATAGCCTTGATGGTGCAAACGATAGAGAACCTTGAGAACCTCCACATCGATTTGGGCCCGGGAGACGTTGTGCTGAGGCCGCGGCAGGATAAGCGGCTCCGGATACGTCTCCGTAGCCTGGTCGGCGGCGTCGTCAAGGGGAGCAATGGCTTGATCTGTAACGGTCATAGCGACGAGTGGCTGTCTGGCCAGCCTGTTGGCCACGGCAATGCTGCCCGTGATCCTGGGGCCGGCGTCGCCGGCAATGCCCACGCCGGCAGTATTGATCGAAAGGTCAGGACCAAGTATCTCGAGGCCCGGAGCAAGGTAAAGCCTGGTCTGCCGGCAAGAAGGCGCAACGCTTGGAGCGAGCCGATTTTTTCCTTATACTATATACTAAGTTTTGCCAAGTGTTAACCCTTAGGAACAATTAATGTATTATTGATGACAACGAGGAGAAACTTTGTGGCCCT
>CALGOE010000021.1 GCA_937958145.1 uncultured Desulfobacca sp. | reverse complement strand
GATGCCTTCCTGAAAGGGAGAAAAACATGGTCGATTTACCGACGGTAGTTTTGACCCCCGCAGGGCTTTCAAATTGCCCCGTGGATGCGTTTTAAATTAAGAGACGCCCTTTCCTCCTACCCCGCCGTTAATTCTTTGGGCCGTCTTAAACGACTTGATATTCTCGTACTCGGCAGCGTGAGCCTGCCAGGTATCCCAGAGATTAATATCCATCTGTAAGCTCAGCCAAAACTCCGGCGTTGTGTTAAAAAACCGCGCCAGCCGCAAGGCTGTATCCGGTGTGATGGCTCTTTTGCCCCGTAAGATTTCACTCAAGCGCACCCGCGTAATGCCTAAGGCCTCGGCCAGTTCAGTTTGACTGAGCCCTGACGGTTCTAAAAATTCATACCGGAGGATTTCTCCCGGAGGCGTCGGGCGTCGGTTTTTCGGCAACATCATCGTATCCTCTCAATGGTATTGGACCAATTCCAGATCGTAGATATTTCCTTCGACAAAGCGAAAACACAAGCGCCAGGAACCGCTAACCGAGATAGCTAACTGACCTTCCCGGTCGCCGTGGAGGGCGTGGAGATGGTTGGAGGGCGGGGCCTGCAAATCTTTATAGTCAAAGGCTCGATTCAGCATGTCCAATTTTCGCAGCAACCGGGCCGCTAATTCCGGAGGCACCCGCTTATGCTTGCCGGTATGCCAGAATTCCGCCAACCAGGTTTGCCCGAAGCTCTTGATCATACCCCAATAATGTAACGGATATCGTAACTCGTGACAAGTTTTTTCTGATGGTAACCGGGATGGATCTCTGGAAGGTAGCGGCGGGGCCAATGAGGTTAGGGGATGAATCCATTTCCCCCCGGTAGGCCAGATGCTGATCCGGTAGGCCAGATGCTGATAATGATGAGGGTGTCAGACGCCACGGTATAACGTACGAGATATCCGGCCTGTCCGAAGGGAATAACAAGGTCCCGGCAGGCTGGTGGGTCAATTTCGGTAACAGGACGCCCAAACAAGGGATAGTGCTGCAATTTCCGGACATAGGTCAGAAATCGTTCGGCCGCCGGCGCCGCCGCGGCCAGATTCTGCTTCTGGTCGACATCCTCCCCGCCCGCTGCTGCTTGGGACTCGCAGCCTCCCGGCTCCGAACAGGCTATCTGGGTGTGTCCCGCCCTTTTTAATCAAAAAACCCCAGACTGAAGATCGTCATCGAAAATTGACCCCCTGGTTAGTGATAACAGAGCTGGCACGACGCCAAGCCTTGGCCGGGGTAGACTTATTGGGGCGATGCGGGGCGGATTCGGCTGGCGGCTGGCATGGCCACCTCTGCCTCCTCCCGAAGACTGGCTGCGGCTCCCACGAAGCGCGACCCAAAATGCCATGACCAATGGGCAGAACTTGAATTACTCAACCGACTTGGGGGGATTGCCTACTCAAAAAAGTAAACCAGCAGGCCGTCCAACTCCGGGGGATTCCTTGCGGCCGGATCCTGGGGTAATCAGCGCCGGTTTTCGGTCAAAAGATACCGGACCGCCCGCGCCATTGACAAAGGTGATGGCCATCCTTACAATGTGAATAAGGTTTCACAATAATGCGTACCCAGAAAGTCGCCACCAACGTCAGGCGTTCACAGATTGCCGCCGCAGCCCTGGAGGTGGTAGCCAGCCGGGGTTGGCAGGGTCTGACCATCGCCGCCATTGCCGCCAAGATCGGCTTGGTGCCGTCGGCCCTGTATCGCCATTTTCAGAGCAAGGACCAGATCATCGACGCCATCCTGGGGCTGGTCCGGGAGCAGCTTCTGGGGAATGTCCGCTTGGCGGTGGGCGAGACCCCCGACCCGGTGGCCAGGCTGCAGCGGCTCCTGCAGTTGCACCTGCGGTTCATCCTGGACCATCCGGGGGTCCTGCGGGTGGTCTTCTCGGAGGCGATCATGGGCGGCTCCCCGGCCCGCCGGGCTCAGGTCTATGAGCTGGTGCAGGCCTATCTTCGGGAAGTGGCCGAGCTGGTCCGTCGGGGTCAGAGCCAGGGGGCGATCCGCCCTGATCTCGTGCCGGAGGCGGCGGCGGTGGCTTTTTTGGGTCTGCTGCAACCGGCGGTCATCCTCTGGCACCTGAGTGGCGGCGAGTTTGCCGCAGCGGCAGCAATGGAACAGGCCTGGCAGATCTTTACCGCCGGGCTGACACGAAAACCTGAACAACCCAAAGGGGGACAGCCATGAAACAAGTCAATCTGTATGAGGCCAATGATTTTGCTGACAAGGGCCTGAAAAAGCTCCTGGTGCACGATTCGCCGTATTTTAAGATTATCAATTTCAATTTCAAGCCTGGCCAGGAACTGCCGGTCCACGCCCACGATATCGAGGGCCAACTCAGTCTGGTGATCGTGGAAGGGACGGGGGAGTTCCTGGGCCACGACGGCGCCTCGTTCCCCGGAAAGCAGGGGGACGTGGTCATTTCGGATATCGCCGAGCCCCACGGCTTTCGGGCGACCACCCACGTGCGGTTGCTGGTCACCATCGCCCCGCCGATCTAAGTTTGAACAGAAAAAGATAAATTAAAAGGAGGAGTCGATCATGAGCAAGGTAGTTTCTATCGACGAGCCGGAATGTATCGGCTGCGGTTCCTGTGTGGAGATCTGCCCGGAGGTCTTTGAACTGGCCGAGGGTGAA
>CALGOE010000020.1 GCA_937958145.1 uncultured Desulfobacca sp. | reverse complement strand
TCACGTCGGCAGCCCGTTGCAGGGCATTGATCTCATAATGGCTGTCCGGCGGCAGGAGCAAGATGGTAATATCGGGATCGTCCGCCGCGGCTTCCTTGACCCGGGCAAAAATTTCCGGTCCCTCGGGGTCGTCTGTGGCTTCCCCGCCCACCAGCAGCAGTTGGCAGGAGGTGTGGCGGCGCACCAATTTGAAGGCCTGGATCACTCCCAGGGGATCTTTGAAGGAATCAAACCGGGAGACCTGCAGGATAATGGGCCGATCCTTCGTAATGCCCAGCCGGTCCAGGACGGCCTGCACTTCACTGGGCGTCAGTTCCCGGTTTTTATCACTCAGGGGGTCGATGGAGGGGTGGATCAGATACTGGGGATGGGGAAGATTCTGGGCAAAGCTGGACATGGAAAAGACCGAGGCGTCGTATTTGATGACATACTCCCGCAGGAACTTCCAGACCGGCCGCTGCGGCCGGGAGGCGTCGATGTGGCAACGCCAGACCCATTTAGGCGCCCGGGGCCGCAAGTCCTCGATCAACGCCGCGGGTTGGGGGTCATGCACCAGGACAAAATCGGCCTCCCAGTCGAACCGTTTGGCGTTTTCCCGGTTAATCTCCCGGTAGTGCTCCATCATCCGGGGGGTGAAGCGGACCGGATCACCCTGCAGGCCATTGTGCATGGTTTTGGTAATCTCGAAAAACTCGGGATCACCGATGATGACCTCCCAGAAGGTCTCCAGCCCCAGTTGATTTAATAAAGGCACCGCCCGGGAGAGGATTTCTGCCACTCCGCCCCCGGTCCGGGTGGAGTTGATATGGACAAAACGACGTTTGGCCAACCGATCTGCCAGGCGGTATAACTGGTCGATGACATCCTGGCCAACGATGGGAATATAATCATGCAGACCGTTCACAGTAGACCCCCATATGTTCGTTGATCAGGGCCAACAAAGTGGCGCGCAATTCCGCCAGACTGTAAAAATAGACGTCAATCTGCCGGATATCCTTTACCAACTTGGGAAGATCGAAATTATATTCAATCCAGAAGGAGAAATCGTCCACTTTGCTCACCCCCAGACGCCAGCGGGCCTCGAAGAAATGATAATAGAGCGAATCCAGACCGGCCCGTTGCAGCCCCTGGCAGAATTCCGCCAGGGTATACACGGGGATGGGAGATTGAATCACTGCCGTCTGGGCCTGGCACAGATAGAGCTCGAACCCCGGCCGGGCCCAGGGAATATGGGGCATATCCCAAAGGTACTCTTCCAGAATCTCCAAAACCGATTCCCGGACCTCAGCCATCGTATTGTATTCAAAGGGATCAAAGGAGCTGAGCTTTTCCGCCAACTTGGTGTCTTGCAGGGCATTGGCGGCCCACAGGGCGAAATCGTTGGGGTACTCAATCTCCGGATCAGTGAGGGCCAGGCGGCTCTGAAAGATATGATAATAAAGCACGTCGTCCGACACTTCCCGCAATATCTGGAGCAGTTCCCGCAGATTGCTGGCCTTGCGGCCGATGGGCATCCGCATCAGGAAACAATCCCGGAACCAAAAGGGGTCATAGGCCGAGCGGTGCAAAAGATCGGTCATGGTAGACTCCAAATTTTTGGGTTAAGGTAAAAATGCGGCTTTTGGCTAAAATTTTATTGCAGCCGGCGGGAGCATAACTCGTCTCCACCACATTTGCGCCACAGCCGCGGCGATAGGCTCGAGAGAGCAGCCCGGTCTGCCATTTCAGGAAAGAATTTACTTAATTATCGCCAGTTTGGCAAGATGAATCGGTAAAATGCAGAGATTTTAAGAAGAAAACCGTGTGTCCCAACCTGCTCTGAACGTCTGACCAAGATGTCTGTTTGGGAGAAAGAGGAGTCCATGGTAAACTATGGACCAGCTGCCTGACCCGGCCCCAAACGAGGGGACCAGGTCCAGGCGGCAGCACCCCCAAGGCAGTCATCCCGGAGGTTTAGGAATGCAAACAGGCCAACCGACCAGCAGATCAAGTCTGGAGGGCCCGCGTCAACCCGCGGCCTGGTCCTGGCCCTGCCGCTGGGACCGGCTGATCAAGATCAGCGTCCCCATCGGCTTGCTGATGTGCTTGCTCATTTCTTTTCAGGTCGGCTCCTGGGGCTATTTTTGGGGACTCTTTCAGAGCCGCACCTACACCGCCAACCTGGCCGGGCTGGTGGCGGCTTATACCCTGCTCATGCTCCTTTTTCAAGGGCTGCGGACCATGCTGTGGGCTGTGTATCGGCCGTTTCCCCAGAAAGATGACGACCTCCCCACCCTGACGGTGATCATCCCGGCCTACAACGAAGGGGCCATGGTGGAGCACTCCCTCTATTCCGTGGCCCGGGCCGCTTACCCGCATGATCGGCTTGAGATCATCTGCATCGACGACGGCTCCACGGACGACACCTGGGACTACATCGTCAAGGCCGCGCAGCGCTTCCCGGACCTGATCCGGACCATCCGCTTCCCGGCCAACCGGGGCAAGAAAGAAGGCCTCTACGCCGGCTTTCGCCAGGGGCGGGGGGAGATCTTTGTCACCGTGGATTCGGACAGCGTCATCGAGCGGCAGGCCCTGCGCCATCTGGTCGCTCCCCTGCAGCACGACCCCACCATCGGCGCCGTGGCCGGCAATGTCCGGGTCTACAACCGCCACAGCAGCCTCATGGGCAAAATGCAGTGGGTCCGCTACGTTAATCTGGATTTCCTACGGGCCGCCCAGTCTGTCTATAAAACCGTGACCTGCACCCCCGGTTCCCTGGCCGCCTACCGCCGGCAGGCCCTCCTGCCTCACCTGGAGGCCTGGCGTCACCAGACCTTCCTGGGCGCGCCCTGCGTCCACAGCGAGGACCGGGCCCTCACCAACCTGGTGCTGCGCCACGGCTGGTATACATATTATCAACGGACTGCCAAAGTTTATACCATTGTCCCGGAGACCTACCGGGGGGTGGTGAATATGTACCTGCGCTGGGAGCGGGGCAATGTCCGGGAATC
>CALGOE010000019.1 GCA_937958145.1 uncultured Desulfobacca sp. | reverse complement strand
AAACGCCAGGGTATCAAAGGCGATGGCTTTCACTGACCTCCTCTATCGCTAAAACATAGATTCTTCAGCAATGAACGGCTCAGGTTTTAGAGCAGTTTCACCAAAGCTGCCACCACGGCGATGGCCGCGGCCAGCATGCCGCCCAGCCGGATGGTCAGACGATATTCCGCTTCCTTGATTTCCCGGCGGACTGATTCGATCTCGGCCCCGAGCTCCCGGCGCAGCTCAGCAATGTCGCCCTTGGTGGCCAACTGCTCGGTCACCACCGCGGCGATGGCCTCCACCATGGCCTCGGCTTGGGCCTCGCTGAAGTTGGCCGCCCGCAGCCGTTTGACAAACTCCAGGGTATCAAAGGCGATGGCTTTCACAAGAATTCCCTCATCTTATACATACCCCAGAAGCGGATCGAAGTCAATCCAGCCTGGCCCCCCAGTCAGCTTGTAAAAGATGCCGGCAGGCCAGGGTGAACTCTCCGCAGCTCCGACCGGCCTGCCCCAAAAGAAGTTGCCTTTAAACAGCCGGCTGGGTGGGCTGGGCCTGTTCCTTGACCCGCATGCTCTGCTCAATAACCAGAAGATATTTCAGATAGTTGAAGGCAAACTGCATGAGGGCGATGTCATCTTCCCGGATGGCTGACTGGGTGTCCCGGTCAACGTCAAAAATCTCCAGAAACCGGCTCTCAAAGACGAAGCGGCGGAAATTGTCCAGATCGTAGCTCGCCAGATAAAAAAGTTTCTGCTTTTTCTCGTCAATGGCCTGCCGGGCGTTGGAGTCCCGGCGCAACATCATGGCCCTCCACTCCCGGTTCATCTCATCGTACAAATCCGGTTCCTGATCAACCCGCCAGGATGCCACAGTCCACTCGGTATCTTCAAGATGTCCCTGGCAATACGGTTCTTTGATCAGAAAATAAAATTCCTCAATGCCCTCCAGCCCCTCTTCCCGCTGGAGCGTCGCCTGGCCGATGGGATAATAGCGGCAGGCGCAGGGGCGATCCGAGTAGATGGTGCAGCCGTCAGGGGTCACGAAGGCACATTTGTGATTATTTTCGGCCGGCATGAGCAGATAGACCAAGGGCAACCCGGATTTTTCATCAATTTCCATGCGGGTATAGGTCCGCAAGAATTCATCAGAGCGCAGGCCCAGACGGTGTTTGATGCGGATGATGTCATAAGGGGTGAGAGCGATGTCAATGCGGCCGCAGCACTCGGTGAAACAGGAGATGCCGGGGTAGCATTTGAATTTAAAGCGGCTGTTCAGGCCCATCTGGATCGGCCTGACGTCTTTCATACTCTTCATAAAGGTTACTCCTGCACATATTCAGGCTCAGCCTGCAGCCGAGGACCGCAGGCTTCTGATTCTCATTATAACAATTTTTGCGCGGCTGTGCCAAAGAACTTGGCAGACGAGGATGGAGGCAAGGAGTCAAAGGCTAAGGGTCAAAGAGGTTTTCCCAAACCTATTCCCTCATCCCTTTTCCCTGTTCTCTTAAGACCTTCTGCAGTCCAGAAGGGCATTGACCGGCCACAAGAAAAGCCGGTCCCCCGGGGGAGGACCGGCTCAGATTGGTTGTTCCTAACTCAGCACTTATTCCCGGCCCTGCATCTTGGCAAAGACCAGGGCCGTGGTCCGGTAGACCAAATGCGCCATTTTGGTATACGGCGCATAGAAGAACAGGAAGAAGACCGACACCAGATGGAGGAAATACATGGGATAGGCCAGGGAGGCCAGGTTGGCCAGACGCAGGATCCAGCTCAACGCCCCCGTGACGCCTACGGCCACGATCACCCAGATGAGCAGCCAGTCAAAATAGCCACCGAAGCCAGCGCCATTGGCCTTGGCCTGCCGCTGCTGATAGATCAGGTAGATGCCATAGAGCAGCAGGATCGTGCCTAGCAACGCCACCCATTTAATGGGCTCGGTGATGCTGAACGGCGATTCCTTATGGGGAATCAGGCCGAACTTGGAAGCCCATTCATAATAGGCCGACCAGGCCGTGACGATGGCCAAAGCGATGAAGCCCAACACCAACAACAGGTGGGAGGTAGCCCGGGCGTAGTTGGTGACGCATTCCTTAAAGCGCTTGTGGACGATGAATTCCTTAAGCACTTCAATGGTGGCGCTGATCACGCTTTTATCGCTGAGTTTGGCCTTCCAGGGGGAGACGTCGGCATTCAGATCCTTCCAATAACGCCGCACGCCGTTGACAAAAACAAAGACCGCAAAGCCGGCCGCGGCCATGAAGATGGCGTCAATGGCCAGGAGCGGCACCATGTTGGAATATTTGATGGTCCCGGCGGGTATGTTCCCTAAAGTACCCGTCAGCTTCATGACGAAGAGAATGACCAGGACCGGCAGGGCCAGCAATACCGGCAGGAACTTGGGCTGGCTGACCATCCGGGCCAACTGGGTTGGAAACGAATAGTGCTCAATGGTGGCCTGACGCATGGCGCCCAGGACCTCACCGGGATTGGCGCCCCGGGGGCAGTAGGTGGTGCAATCGCCACAGTAGTGGCAAGCCCAGATGTCAGGGTCTTTGACGATCTGGTCTTTCAAGCCCCACTGCGCCATGAGCATTTCCTTGCGGGGATACGGCTTGTCGTCCGGGGAGATGTTGCAGACCACGGAACAGGTGGCACACTGATAACACTTTTTCAGCGATTCCCCACCGCACTCCTGCAGGCGCTTGACAAATGCCAGGTCAGATTTGATGACAGTTTCATCAGCCATGAATTACCCTCCTAGAACTCCTTATAGGGGTTCGGCCCGATTTCTTCCACCCTGACCACAAAATCTTCAATCAATTTGGGCAGTTTGTCGAAATCGTTGATGGCTACTTCAATAAATTGGGCCCGTTCGGACTCCAGGGCCAAGCGGTCCAGAGTTTCCTGCAGCTTGCCCATGCGGTAATTGGCCAGCTCGCTGCCCTTGGCAAAGTGGCACTGGTAATCATCGCCATACTTACAGCCCATGATCAAAATGCCATCAATACCCCGGGAGAGGGCGTCGGCAATCCACACCAGGTTGAAGGACCCCAGGCAGCGCACCGGGATGAAACGGACGGCCGGGTGGAGCTGCAGCCGGTTCAGGGCCGCAGCATCAATGGCCGGATACGCGTCGTTTTCGCAGACAAAAGCGACAATGCGGGTGCCTTCTTCGGGCACATCCATGGCTTTTACCATGGAACCGACGATGTCCACGCTAAAGTCCTTGAAGCTGACGATGCGTTCCGGGCAGGCGCCCATACAGGTGCCGCAGCGCCGGCAGCGGTTGATCTTGTAGAACGGCGTGCCTTTTTCGTCCTCTTCGATGGCGCCGAAGGGACATTCCTCAGTACAGCGCTTGCAGGCGGTGCAGCGTTGCATGAAGGGGTCAGGGAAGGTCTGGTCCCAGGCCCGGGGGTGCACCGCAATACCTTTGGCCGTGTGTTCCAGGCACTGATACGCCTTGAGCGCGGCACCGGCCGCATCTTCCATGGCCGTGGCCATGTCCATGGGCTGGCGCACCGCCCCGGCTGCATAGATGCCGGTCCGCCGGGTCTCATACTGGAAGCAGATGAAATTGGAGTCGGCAAAACCCTGGAACAGTTCCAGGTCGGGCAGTCCCGGCCCCTGGCGGTAGTTCAGGTTCAGGACCGGATGGTCCAGCGTCGCCGGCACCAGACCGGTGGCCAGAACCACCAGGTCGGCCTCCAGTTTGATCTTCTCGCCCAGGAGGGTATTTTCGGCAATGACCGCCAGGCTGCCGTCATCGGCCACTTCCACGCCGGTGACATCGCCTTTGGTCAGGAGGATGCCGGGATCATTCTGGGCATGTTTGTAGAACAGTTCGTTCTGCCCCAAAGTCCGCATGTTT
Organism: uncultured Desulfobacca sp.; assembly: GCA_937958145.1. Lineage (GTDB taxonomy): Bacteria > Desulfobacterota > Desulfobaccia > Desulfobaccales > Desulfobaccaceae > Desulfobacca. Next base: position 4,568 of record CALGOE010000019.1, on the reverse strand, counting down.
TTATAAATAATGTAGGCCAGGGCATCCGGGTTCATGGTCCGGACGTATTTGGCCTGTTTCAATGAGGTGCCGCAACAGAAGGCCGAGCAGTAGGGCAGATGATCGGGGTCCACCGAACCGGCGCATTGAATGAAGACGACTTTTTCCGCCGGTTTGCCGTTGGAGGGCCGCAGGATCCTGCCGTCCGCAGCGATCTTTTCCAATTCCCAGTTGGTGACCACATCGTCGGATTTGCCATACCCCAGATGGCCCAATTTGGTGGCATCATAGGGCTTGGCCCCGGCGGCCAGGATGACGGCGCCGATTTTATAGATATCCTCCTTGCCGTCAGTCTTGATGGTGACATCATAGAGGCCGGGCTGACCGTCGATCATGACCACTTCCGACTTGGTCAGGACTTTGATCTTGGGATTGGTGAGGACTTCTTTGATCTTACTGAAGACGACCGGTACTTCCAACTCCTGGTAAGGATAGCTGCGCGGGGTCTGCTGGAAAAGACCGGCGCCCAGGCCGCCCAGTTCCGCTTCTTTTTCCACCAGGACTACCTGTTGCCCCAGATTGGCCGCTTCCAACGCCGCGGTCAAGCCGGTGACGCCGCCACCGATGACCAGAATGGCCCGCTCGATCTCCACCGGCACGCCTGCGGGCAGATCGGACTTTTTGATCTTGGCGCAGCCCATGACCACATAGTCTTCGGCCAGCAGCTGGGTTTCCTCAGCCATGGGCTCATGGGTCCAAGCCACCAGCTCCCGAATATTAATTCTCTCGATGAGGGCACCGGGGATATCGAATTCCTCATACTTCACCCGGGGGGAGCAGGCGCAGATGACGGCGCAGTTGATGCCTTCCGCCGCCATGTCGCCTTTGAGGAATTCTAAACCCTCCGGGCTGCAGAGGATGGGGTGGCTCTTGATATGAGGAATCTTGCCGTTTTTACGGGCCGCCTTTTCCAGGCCTTCAAACTTCACGGCCTCGGCAATGCCGCACCCCAGGCAGATATACACACCGTATTTTCTTTCTTCCATTTCCATCTGTTACCTCCCTACCAAGCTCTGAAGAGCCTTGATGGCGGCGCCGGTGCCGTCCTGCACAGACTTGGCCACATCCAGGGGACTCTTCATACTGCCCACAGCAAAAATGCCCGCGGGCAGACCGGTGGGGTCAATAAAACCTTCGTCGGTGTATTTCACCGCCAACGGGATCTTGTCGGACTTGGTTGACGGTTCCATACCCGCAGCCAGCACTACCAGGTCAAAGACCCGCCGGACCTTATTGCCAGTAGCCGTATCTTCCGCCACCACCTCCACTTTATCACCGGGAGCCTGGGTGATCTTGGCCACCTTGCCGCGCACCAACTCCACATTTTCCCGATCCCGCACTTTCCAGTAGAACTGTTCGTAGCGGCCCGGCGTCCGGATATCGATGTAAAAGATGGTGGCCTGAGCCTCGGGATCCTGATCCAACAGGTAGGTGGCCTGTTTCAGGGAGGCCATGCAGCAGATGTAGGAACAATAGGGCAGATGGTTCTCATCCCGGGAGCCGGCGCACTGCACAAAGGCGACGCTTTTGGGCTCGGCCCCGTCCGACGGCCGCTGAATCTTGCCGCCCGTGGGGCCGTTGGGGGCCGCCAGCCGCTCCATCTGCATATTGGTAATAACGTTGGCTACCTGGCCAAAACCCAGATTGTCAATCTTGGTGGCATCGTAGAGATTCCAGCCGCCGGCCACCACGATGGCGCCCACATTCAGGTTGACCGTCTGCGGCGCCATATCCAGTTCAATGGCGTTATATTCGCAGGCCTTGACACACTTTTTGCAAGCCTCGCCCAGGCAGACGCTCATATCAATGACGTATTGATAGGGGAAGGCCATGTCAAAGGGCAGATAAGCCGCTTTGTTATTGTCCAGACCATAATTGAAGTCATTGACCCGTTCCACCGGACAGACTTCGGCACATTTGTTGCAAGCGACGCATTTGTCATTGACATAGCGGGGCCGCACGTTCAGGGTAACGTTAAAATCCCCGGCCTGACCGGTGATCTGGGTAACATCGGTCATGGTGTAAAAGGTGATGTCCGGGTTGTTTTTGATCCGTTTAAAGTTAATTTCCAAACCGCAGGTGGGAGGGCAGAGCTTGGGGAAATATTTATTGAGCTGGGCCACCCGGCCGCCCAGATAGGGGGATTTCTCCACCACGACTACCTGGGCCCCTGTTTCCGCGGCTTCCAGCGCCGCAGTCAGGCCGCTCATACCGCCCCCGATGACGAGAATCTTCTTATTACTAGCGTTCACATCAGACCTCCTTCAGAACTTCCCCGCATCGGTAATGGGATAAGGAGTTCCAAAGCTTCAAGATATGCAAAAGATGGTGTGGGTGGGGTGTGTTTGCAGCGTGGCCGCCGGCCAACAAATATCCACCCCAGGCGGATATTCCCCCAGACCCACCCTTTAAGAATGGGGAAATGACCAAACTGAGCTCTCTTGGGGGAAATTTCCGCATTCTTAAAGGGGGGTTGGAGGGTCTCACAGCGCACACAGAAAATTGGCCGTGGCCGGTATGGCCACGGCCACCAATGTTACCGGGGCGCCGGTGCGCCCCGGCCTTCAGTCCGTGTTAGGCAACCAACTGTTTGTACGGAATGGTTTCAAACTTCCATTCGTTGGTTTCTTTGTTGTACTGGGAGATGGTGAACACCCGCCACTTGCTGTCGTCGATGGACAGGAAGTCGGAACGGTAGTAGTAGCCGGGATAACGGCTCTCTTCCCGGAACAGGATGTGGCGCAGGTGAGCTTCGCCGGAGAGGATCCGGTGATACTGTTCCCAAGCCCGCATCAGTTCGTGCAGATCCCGAGCCGCCATGCGATGGGCATCTTCCTTCAGCAGGGTGAGGCGTTTCAGCCCTTCTTCCAGCATGGGTTTGTTGGTCATGTACATGGTGGCGATGCCGGCGCAGTACTCGTCCATGATCTTCTGCAGCCGGGTCTGAACCTGCTTCGGCATCAGATAGTTGGGGTTGATCTCCGGCGCCGTGGTGTAATCTTTGTATTTCTCATAGATTTCGAACGGCAGGTAGATCTCGGCGATGACATCGTCGATGTTCTGGGCCGGTTCCAGCTTGTCATCCTTGTGGTCCAGGATGAAGGCAATGGCGCCCTTGGCAGCCATACGACCCTCAGCATGGGAGCCGGAGGAGAACTTGTGACCGGAGGCACCGACGCCGTCGCCCGCGGTGAACAGACCTTCCACGGTGGTCATGCGGTCATAGCCCCAGAACCAGTCATCGGGGGCGCCCAAGTAGTTCTTGGAGGGACCGGAGACCCACAGACCGGCGCAGCCGGCATGGGAACCCAGCAGATAAGGTTCGGACGGAATGATTTCCGACGGGACCTTATCGGGTTCCATGTTGAAGGAGGCCCACAGAGAGGCGGCGGAGATGGACATATCCAGGAAGTCTTCCCAAGCTTCCGCTTCCAGGTGCTTGAGTTCTTTCTTGGAGAGGACTTTGGCCAGTTCCTGCATGGCCTTGTCGGTATGCATCATGATGGGGCCGCGGCCTTCCCGCATTTCGATCATCGCGGCATGGTTCCGCAAGCAGGTGCCGGGGCTGTCAGCGTAGCCAGGATATTCGGCCTTGACCCGATCCCAGTTCTTGGCCATGTAGTCTTCGTTATAGGCATTGGTGGCCTGGGCTTTGAAGAACAGGAACCAGGCACCCACCGGACCGTAGCCGTCTTTAAAGCGGGCGGGCACGAAGCGGTTTTCCATGAGGACCATCTTGGCGCCGATTTCCGCCGGCATGGCATAGGTGGAACCGGCGTTCCAGACGGGATACCAGGCACGACCCTGACCTTCACCCACGGACCGAGGCCGGAAGACGTTGACGACGCCGCCGCAGGCCACGATCATGGCTTTGCATTTGAAGACCCAGGTTTTGTGTTCACGGACGCTGAAACCCACGGCGCCGCACACCCGGTTGGGGTTGTTTTTGTCGGTCAACAGTTTAACGATGAACACCCGCTCATAGATGTTTTCCATGCCCAAGGCGTTTTTGGCAGCCTCGGCCACGATCACTTTGTAGGATTCACCGTTGATCATGCACTGCCAACGACCGGACCGGGCGCATTTGCCGCCGTCTTTCAACAGGGGCAGGTTTTCGTCCCGGGCGGTCTGACCGTCGACGGTGTGGCCTTCGTTGTCTTTCTGCCAGATGGGCAGACCCCAATCCTGGAAGTCATACACGGACTGGTCAACATGGCAACCCAGGCTGTGGACCAAGTCTTCCCGGATGATGCCCATGAGGTCGGTGCGGACGTATTTGACATAATCGTTGACCGGGTTTTCCGGACCAACGTAGGTGTTGATGGCGGACAGACCCATGGCCACGGCGCCGGAACGATCCAGAGCAGCTTTGTCCACCAAGGTGACTTTCAGGCCCAGGGCTTTGGCATATGCAGCAGCTTCCACCGCAGCACCGCAGCAGGCCATACCACCGCCTACCAGCAGCAGGTCGGTCTCGACGGTTTCTACCGCGGGTTTCTGACAAAAGGACCATTTACAAAATTCTCTTT
>CALGOE010000018.1 GCA_937958145.1 uncultured Desulfobacca sp. | reverse complement strand
CAGGACCGAGGCCAGGGTCGCTGGCGGCTGTCCCAAGAGGACGCCGAGGCTGTAGATGGCGGCCCGGGCGTTGGACTCCAGGAGGGGGATCTGGGCCGCAGTGGTATTGACCTGGGCTTCGGCGTTTTCCACGTCCAGGCGGCTGGCAAAGCCGGCTTCATAGCGTTTGCGGATGATCCGGGCCGTCTTTTCCTGGGCGGCCAGGTTCTGGCGGGCGATGGCCAACTGCTGCTGCAATCCTCTGAGGCTCAGGTAATTGGTGCCGACTTCGCCGGCCAGGGAGACCAACACGGCCCGGCGGTCCTCCACGGCCGCCTTAAGATCGGCGGTGGCCGCTTCCAGCTCCCGGCGGGTGCCGCCGAAGATATCCAGTTCCCAGGAGGCATCCAGCCCCACCTGGAAGAGATCCCGAAAGGGAGGTCCTGAGGCCACCACCGGCGAGCCCGAGGAGGTTACCAAGGCGCTGGCGCTGCTGCTGCGCTCAAACAGGGCCTGGGCGTTTACCTGGGGCCACAATCCCGCCCCGGCCAGGCCCCGGGCGGCCCGGGCCTGTCGGATGCGGGCCTGGGCCTGCCGCAGATCCAGGTTCGTCTCCAGGGCGGTCTCCACCAGGGAGGTCAGGGTGGGATCCTGGAACGAGCGCCACCAGCGGGTTAGGTCGGCCGGGTTGGTGGTGGTTTTGCTGTCCTGGGCCGACCCCACCACCTCCTGGGCCTCCCAGGTCTCGGGCACCTGGGCCCGGGGCGGCACGAAATTGGGCCCGACGGCGCAGCCCAGGCCAAGACAGTAGAGAAGGCCCAAGGACACCAGGGTAAACAGCATTGGTCTCATCTTTGCCAACCGTATTTTTCCCTGCAACGGTAGATCAGACAAGGATAACTGAAAAAAAGCATGGGGTGTTATTCCTTGGTGTTTCTCTCACTCATAGCGCAAGGCCTGAATGGGATCCAGCCTTGACGCCTTCCAGGCCGGGTAGAAGCCGAAAATGATGCCCACGGCCACCGAGACGAGGAACGACACGGCGATGGCTCCCAGAGACAGCTCGGTGGGCCAATTGAGAACCTGACGGATGAGGACCGAGATGCCCCGCCCCAGGGCGATGCCCAAAAGACCGCCGCAGAAACAGAGGAGGACGGCTTCGGTGAGGAATTGTTGCAGGATGTCCCGGCGCCAGGCCCCCACGGCCAGGCGCAGACCGATTTCCCGGGTCAGTTCGGTGACAGAGACCAGCATGATATTCATGATGCCGACGCCGCCGACGATGAGGGAGATCAGGGCCACGGCCAGGAGCAGCTTGGTCATGAGATTGGCCGTGGAGGTGAAGGCCGAGGTCATCTCCGTCATGTTGCGGATCTGGAAGTCATCGGGATCATCGTCTTTGAGGCGGTGCCGCTCCCGCAACAGTTGGGTGATCTGCTCAATGGCCTCGGGAATCTCCCGGGTGGAGCGGGCGGCCACCATGACCTGATCCAGGTTGGTGAACCGCACCGGCAAGGGATTGTTGGCGGCCTGGGAAGCCGATGGTTCCGGATAGAGTTTGAGTTTCTCGGTGGGGTAGAATTTGTTGAGGGTATTCACCTGGGAAGTGGTGGTGGTGCTGGTGGTTGCGGCGCTCTGATTGGGGTTGACCAAAGCCGCCCGGGTCACCCGGTAGCGGAGGGTAGTCCAGGGGGCCAGGAGGATGTCATCCTGGTCGATGCCGATCATATTGGCCCCTTTGGCACTGAGGACGCCGATGACCTTGAAGGGGATGTTGTTCAGGCGCACTTCTTTGTTGATGGGGTCGTCGCCGGCAAAGAGCTCCCGGACCAGGCGCTGCCCAATGAGGCAGACCTTGCTGGCATTGCGGACGTCCTGGGCGGTGAACATCTCGCCGGCGGCCAGGGGCCATTGGCGGACCTCCAGAAAGGCCGGGGTGGTGCCATAGATGTAAATGGGGACCCAGTTGCGGTTGCCGTAGATGACCTGGATGCGGGCCCGGACGACGGGCGCCACGGCCCGGACGGCGGGGATATCTTTTAAGATGGCGTCTGCGTCCTGGGGCGTTAAGGTGACGGCGGTGCCGATGCCGAAACTGACGCCGCCGCTGGCGGCCGTGCCCGGCAGAATCAGCAGGTTGTCGGCCCCCATGCTGGCGATGGTGCGTTTAATGGCGGTGGCAGAGCCCCGACCGATTTCCATCATGGCAATGACGGCGGCGACACCGATGATGATGCCCAGGGCGGTCAAGGCCGCCCGCAGGATATTGCGGCGCAGGCCCTGGAAGCTGGTGCGGAACAGCCAGCGCCAGCGGTTCAGGCCCCAGGTGCTGCGATGGACCGGGGTGGCTGCGGCTGCGGCCGGGGGCGCGGTCTCCGGAACCGGGTCGGCAGCCTGGACCGTGCCGTCGTGGATGCGAATAACCCGTTTCGCCACCCGGGCCACAGCCTCGTCATGGGTGACCAGGATAATGGTGACCCCTTCGTCATTGAGGCGGCGGAAGATCGCCAGCACCTCTTCGGTGGTCTGGGCATCCAGGTTGCCGGTGGGTTCATCGGCCAGAAGCACGGCGGGGTTGTTGACCAGGGCCCGGGCGATGGCCACCCGCTGCTGCTGGCCGCCGGAGAGCTGGGAGGGTTCGTAGTCGAGCCGCTCCCCCAGCCCCACCCGTTGCAGCAGAGTTCGGGCTTTGGCCAGGGCCTCGTCCTCGGCCAGGTGCATGCCGTTGTACGACAGGGGCATAAGGACATTTTCCAGGGCGCTGGTGCGGGGCAGGAGATTAAAGGTCTGAAAGACAAAGCCCAGCTTCTGATTGCGCAGTTGGGCCCGTTCATCGGCCGACAGGGCCGAGACCTCCTGACCGTCCAGCCAATACTGGCCGGACGTGGGCCGGTCCAGACATCCCAGGATGTTCATCAAGGTGGTTTTGCCGGAGCCGGAGGTGCCCATAAGGGCGACGAATTCCCCTTGGGAGACCTGCAGGGAAACCCCCTTCAGGACCGGCACCTGGATTTCACCGAGTTGATAGGTTTTATAGATATCCCGTAATTCCAACAGTTTCATTAATGCGCCGGTCGACGTTTGTCCTTGAAGAGTTTGGGGGTAAAAGGACTGGCAACGGTGTCAGAGGAACCATCCCCGGAACCGCTGGCGATCACCACCTGCAGGCCGTCGCTGATATCCTCCCCCCTGATTTCGGTCAGATTGCCGTCACTGGCGCCGACTTGGACAGGGAGCGGCCGGACCAGACTGCCCTCGGGCACCCAGAGGGTCCCCTGATCCCGGCTTTTTTTCTGGTCCGGGGCGGTTGGCTGGCTGGGGGCGCCGGCCAGGGCGCCGGAGCCGCGGTATGGTTGGCCGCCCTTTTTGTCGGGGCGCCAGGCTGCGGCGATCTGCTCCGGTTGGGGCCGCCAGCGCAGGGCCGCATTGGGTACCAGCAGGACATCCGGGCGGGTTTCCACCAGGAACTTTACGTTCGCGGTCAGGTAGGGAATGAGGCGGCCATCGGAGTTGTCAAAGGTAACTTCCACGGTGTAAGTGACGACGTTCTGGGTCATGGTGGCGTTCAGGCGGATCTTGCCGACCTGGCCCACAAAGGTCTCCTGGGGGAAGGCGTCGACGGTAAAAGAAACCGGCTGGCCCACCCGGATGTTGCCGATGTCGGCCTCATTCACCGGCACCCAGATCTGCAGGCGCTTCAGGTCCTTGGCGATGAGGAAGAGGCTGGGGGCGTTGAGGCTGGCCACCACGGTCTGGCCGATATTGACCCGGCGGTCGATGATGACCCCGTGCACCGGGGAGCGGATGGTGGTGTAGTCCAGGTTCTGCTTGGCCTTGCGCAGACTGGCCTCGGCCTGGGCCACGGCTTCTTTGGCCTGCCGCAGGGCGGCCTCGCCGACGTTTAAATTGGCCCGGGCCACCTCATAGGCGGCTTTGGCCGCATCGAAGTCGCTTTGGGACAAGGCTTCCGAGGGGCCCAACTGCTTGGCCCGCAGCCAGTCGTTTTCGGCCTGAAAAAGTTTGGCCTTGAACTGGCCCAGATCGGCCTGGGCCCGCTGCACGTTGGCCCGGGCTTGGGCCAACTGGGCTGTGGCCTGGGAGACCTCGGCGCTGTAGACCGCGTCATCGATGCGGGCCAAGACCATGCCGGCCTTGACCACCGAGCCGTAGTCCACCGGTTTGCCGTCCACATCCAAGCCGAAGGCGACGATCTTGCCGGCCACCTGGGCCCCCACATCCACCAGCTCTTCGGGTTGAACGGTGCCGGTGGCGCTGACCGTGACCTCCAGGTCGCCCCGGGTCACGGCGGCCAGACGAAAGTTAGCCGCACCGTTTTCCTTGGCCAGCCAGAGCCAGAGCAGGCCGCTGACCACCGTGATGGCTGCGATGGCCGCAATGATCCGCCAAGCCATGGTTTTTTGGGAAAAGAGTATCTTCATGGGTACCTTACGCCCAGCATGCTCCTGTTTCGGCCCCGAGGTTTTGCCCCAGAACCGAAGAAAACCCTTTGCCGGAGCGGGTTTCCTGGCCGCCGCCGCACTCTGCCCGGAGCTGTGGGCGTGTTCACTATTTTTGTTAACAAGGAAAAGGTAATCATTCGGCGGTCTGAGGCAAAGTTTTTTGCCGGGCCAGGGAAGCTGTCCCTTCTTGTCAGGGATGGTAATTTATTATATCATGACCGGAAAAAAAGCTGAGGGTTTTTAACCGCCTCGCCGGATGGGGGCCGGGCCCCGAGGGTTCTGCCGCGTGGCGCCAGGCTTGGGAGGCACCGTGGCAATAAATTGTCAGCCGCGTGTCCTCCTGGGCCAGGCGGGCACAGCCTGCTGCGGCTGGCCGGGGAGGCGAAATCAAGCCATGGAATTGTTGGAAGATGCAGCCTCATTGGTGGCGAGGGCGACGGCTCATTTTCGGCCGAGCGGCCGTCCGTATGTCACCCTGACGTATGCCCAGAGTCTGGACGGGGCCATAGCGGCCCGGCCCGGGCACCCTTTGGCCCTGAGCTGCCGGGATTCCCAGGCCATGACGCATGCTCTGCGCGCCGCTCATGCCGCCATCCTGGTGGGGATCGGCACGGTCCTGGCCGACGACCCCAGCCTGACGGTCCGCCTGGTGGAGGGCCCCCATCCGCAACCGGTAATCCTGGACAGCCGTCTCCGTTTTCCCCCTTTTGCCAAGCTCCTGCAGCATCCCACCCGTGCTCCCTGGATTATTGCCAGCCCTGGTGCGAAGGCGGAGCGGCAGGCTGCCTTGGAGCACGCCGGCGCCTTGGTCTATCGTCTGCCGGCGGCCAGCAACGGCGGTATCGATCTTGTGGCCCTCCTGCAGTTGCTGGGCCGGGAGGGAATCACCAGCCTGATGGTGGAGGGGGGCGCCCAGGTCATCACCAGCTTTCTCAATTATCGGCTGGTGGATCAACTGATCGTCACCATTGCGCCGGTATTGGTCGGCGGTGTGCGGGTCCTTGATGTCCAGAACCTGCCTCGGCCCGGCGGCCTGCCCCGCCTGAGCAACGTGACCTATCAACGGCTGGGCGTGGACCTGGTGGTGCGCGGCGAACCGGATTGGACGGTGTAACATGCAGCGTCAAGCGCTCTATTTCATCGGCCCCGGGCAGGTGGCGATTCGGGAGGAGCCGCTGCCGGACCCCGGAGCCGGCGAGGTTATGGTCCAGACCCTGGTCTCGGCCATCAGTGCGGGAACGGAGCTCTTGGTCTATCGTGACCTTTTTCCCCCCGAAATTCCCGTCGATGCCACCATCCCGGCCCTGGCCGGCACCTTTCGCTATCCTTTGAAGTATGGCTATGCGGCGGTGGGGCGGGTGGTGGCCGTCGGTCCCGGGGTGCCCCCGGTCTGGCAGGACCGCCTGGTCTTCGCCTTTCATCCTCACGAAAGTCATTTTATCGCCACCGTCGACGAGCTGCAGTCGGTGCCGGCTGGAGTCGAGCCGGAGGTTGCGGCTTTGCTCCCGAATATGGAAACGGCCGTAACCCTGGTGCTGGACGGTGCGCCCCTGTTGGGAGAGCAGGTAGTGGTTTTTGGCCAAGGGATCATCGGCCTGTTGTTGACCGCGATCTTGGCCCGGATGCCGTTGGCGGCCCTCCTGACGGTGGATTTATACCCCCGCCGGCGGTTGGCCTCGGAAAGCTTGGGGGCCACGGCCAGCCTGGACCCAGGCGAGCCGTTGTGTTTGACCAAAATTCGGGCCTTATTGCCAGCCGGCTGTTTTTATCCCGGGGTTGACCTATCTTACGAGGTCTCCGGCCATCCCGCGGCCCTGGATCAGGCCATCGCCATCGCCGGTTTTCACGGCCGCATTGTCATCGGCTCCTGGTATGGCAGGAAGCCGGCGAGCCTGCATTTGGGCGGCGTCTTTCACCGCAGCCGCCTGCGTTTCATCAGCAGCCAGGTGAGTACCATCGCGCCGGCCCTGAGCGGCCGCTGGAGCAAACCCCGGCTTCTGGCCCAGGCTTGGCAGCTGTTGCAAAACCTCACCCTAAGGCCTTTGATCACCCACACCATCCCCTTCCACCAGGCCGCCACGGCCTATGACCTCCTGGCCCACGATCCGGGCGCAGCCATCCAAGTATTGCTCAACTATTAACGTCTTCATTCCAAAATATTTTATGCACAAGGTAACGTTTCTACTATTCTAAATTTTATTGACTTTCACAATCTGCTTTTTTATAATTATTTTTTACGGTAAAGGAGGGAGCAGTGTACGTCATCGTTCAAACCGGCGGCAAGCAATATCGGGTCGGTCTCGGCGACGTTATCCGTGTCGAGAAGCTGCCCGGTGCAGTGGGGGATATGGTTGCCCTGGATAAAATCTTGTTGGCAGCCACCAGTGAAGAGGTGCAGATCGGTCAGCCGTATCTCGCCGGTGCCCAGATTACCGGGCAGATCCTGCGTCAGGGCAAGGCCAAGAAGATCTTAGTCTTCAAAAAGAAACGGCGGAAGAATTACCGGCGTCTGCGGGGGCACCGGCAGCCCTACACCGCTTTGCAGATCAAGGAAATTCAGTTATAATAAGAAAAGAGGACAAGGGCGCGGGCCATGCCGGCCGTGGCAGCCGGACGGTCCGGCCTGGAGCCCGCAGCGCGGCTCGTGGTGGCTGGCGGCCGCCGAAGAGCCTCACTGCAGGAAATCGGAGGATACGCTTTTGGCACATAAAAAAGCGGGCGGCAGTTCCCGGAACGGCCGGGATAGCCAGGGCCAACGCCGCGGCGTCAAACGCTTCAGCGGCCAGGTGGTCAAGGCCGGCAATATCCTGGTGCGGCAGTTGGGCACTCGCATCCATCCCGGTGAAAACGTCGGCATGGGCAAAGATTACACCCTCTTTGCCAAAATTGACGGCGTGGTCAACTACGAAAATTTCGGCCGGAATCGGAAGCGGGTAAGCGTCTACCCCCAAGTTTAGGAGTCTTGAGGTTGCCCCGTCGGCATTTTGCCGATGCCGCGGAGATTACCGTCCAAGCCGGCAAAGGCGGGCCCGGTTGCATCAGTTTTGCCCGGCGGCGTTTTCAACCCCGGGGCGCAGCGGATGGCGGCGAGGGCGGCCGGGGTGGCGACGTCAAACTGGTGGCCTCCCCGTCGATGCACACCCTGGCACCTTTCCGGCACCAACGCCTCTTCCGGGCTGCCAACGGCCAGCCGGGGGGCAGTCGCCTCAAAACCGGGGCCCAAGGGGTTGATCTCATCATCGCCGTGCCGTTGGGGACAATGGTCCGGGACGCGCAGACGGATCAGGTCCTGGCCGACCTGGTGGCAGCCCATCAGGAAGTCATCGTGGCCCGGGGGGGGCGGGGCGGCAAAGGCAATGCCCATTTCGGCTCCTCGCGGCTGCGCTCGCCGCGGTTTGCCCAGCCCGGTGAGTTGGGCGAGGTGCGGCGTCTCCGGTTGGAACTTCAGGTCCTGGCCGATGTGGGGCTCATCGGTCTGCCCAATGCCGGCAAGACGACCCTTTTGACCACCCTGACCGCCTCCAAGGCTCTGGCCTCGCCTTATCCCTTCTCCACCCTGGAGCCCAATCTGGGGGTACTCCAGCACGATGAGCATCCCCCCCTCATTTTGGCCGATATTCCCGGCCTGATTACCGGGGCCCATGCTGGCAAAGGCTTGGGGCTGCGGTTTCTGCGGCACCTGCGGCGCACCCGTCTCCTGCTCCACGTTGTGGACAGCTCGCAGCTCGATCCCCAGGAAGCTTTGGCGCCGATTGACCAGATTCTGCAGGAGCTGCGGCTCTTTGAGCCAGAGCTGTTGCACAAAAAACAC
>CALGOE010000017.1 GCA_937958145.1 uncultured Desulfobacca sp. | reverse complement strand
CGTGCGGATCACCGTCTCCAGCAGGTAGGTCCGGCCGGGCGCCAGGGCCGGGACGTCGGGCAAACCCAGCTCCTGGGCCGCAGCCTGCAAACCTCTGGTTAGATCCTGGCTACGGCTGGGAGGGAATAATAACCCCAGATGGCTTTCTAAAAAGGCGGCCAACGACGCCAGCAGATCGGGGCAGCAAGGCACCGTGGTCATGCCTGAGTCGTCAGACCGGCCTGGCGCAAGGCCGGGAGTTCCTGGTTTTCCAGATCGTGGATCAGAATGATCTCCTGATCCATTTTCACTGCGCCGCGAATATGAGCCAGACCGGGGAAGATATGTTGAGCCGGGACAATGTCCTCTTCGCCCCGACTGATAATCCACAGGACTTCGTTGACCAGCAGCGCCAGGCGCCCGGAGCCATGCTTGACCAGGATCAGATAATCGGAGGGCTTGATCTCGACCTCGGGGAAATGCAAAAATTGCCGCAGATCAAGCACCGGCACGATGTGCCCGGCCACATTGATGACCCCGCGGATACCTGTTGGCGGCTCGGGCACCGGGGTGACGGCAACGGCCCGCACCACCCGCTGCACCTGCCCCAGTGACAGGGCAAAACGGCTGCCGTTTAAGCCAAAAACCAGAAATTGCTTGGGAGTATTCATGGCGACCTTGGCAAGATAGTGTCATGAGCGTTACCTAAAATTCGGCAAGAATGGCAGATTACTTGAATCCGGAGGGCTGGAGATAATGAGGCGGCAAGGCGAATGGCCGATGTATGAACCTCTCCGTGGGTGCGGTTCGGTCTGCCCATTATTTTCCTTGAATCAGAGGGAATTTATAGGATATAAAATAATGTTATTATCAATACGGCGGGAGCGTTCTCCCCGAGACGATGATCCACAACCGAGAATTATACCTGCGCCTCTGGCGCCTTATTCAGCCTTATTGGCGCCGCATTGTCATCGCCATGGTGGCCATGCTGGGGGTGTCGGGGATTACCGCCCTCATCGCCTTTTTGATCAAACCGGCCCTGGACGAGATCTTTTTCGGCAAACGGCTGGATATGCTTTACATTCTCCCGCCTCTGGTTATTCTCCTGTACGCCCTCAAGGGGGCCTTTTATTATACCCATGAATTCATGATGAATTACGTGGGCGGGATGATCATCACCCACCTCCGGGATGCTCTGTATCGCCAATACATGGCTTTGCCCCAGATATTTTTTGATCGCACCTCCACCGGCCTGCTCATTTCCCGGGTAACCTACGATGTCAACATCCTGCAGAGTTCGGTCTCCACGGTCATTACCAACCTGCTCAAGGATATCTTCACCATTATCGGTCTGGTGGGAGTCATATTTTACCGGGAATGGCGGCTGGCCCTCATTGCCATGGTGGTGTTCCCGGTGGCGGTGCTGCCCATCATCAAGTTCGGCCGACGGCTGCGGCGCATCTCCACCCACAGTCAGGTGTCCATGAGCCGCTTGAACAGCCATTTGCAGGAGACCCTGGTGGGCAACAAGATCGTCAAGGCCTTCTGTCGGGAAGAGTATGAAATCGACCGGTTTCAGCGGGAGAATCTGGAATTTTTCCGGCTGCGCATGAAAAACGTCTCCACCCGGGCCCTGTCGCCGCCGGTCATGGAACTGCTGGGCGGCTTTGGCATTGCGGCCATCATGTTTTACGGCGGTTATCAGGTCATTCAGGGCACTTCCACGCCGGGGACCTTTTTCTCTTTTCTGGCCGCCCTGTTGATGCTGTATCAGCCCATCAAAAGTTTGAGCAACATCAATAATTCCATTCAGGAAGGAATGGCGGCGGCCCAGCGGGTCTATGAAATCCTGGACTTGCCGGTGGAGATTGAGGACCACTCACAGGCCCGGGAGCTGCCGCCCATCAGCCGGGAGATTCGCTTCCAGGAGGTGGATTTTGCCTATGAGGGTCGGTTGGTCCTGCAGGATATCAACCTGACGGTCCGCAAAGGGGAAGTAGTGGCCTTGGTGGGCCCCAGCGGCGCCGGCAAGACGACGTTGGCGAATCTCCTGCCCCGTTTTTATGAAGTCACCCGGGGGGCCATCACCATCGATGACCAGGATATCCGGGAGGTAACCCTGAGTTCCCTGCGGGGTCAGATCGGCGTGGTGACCCAGCAGACCTTCCTCTTCAATGACACGGTGCGGCGCAACATCGCCTATGGCCGGCCGGAAGCCGGCGAGGGCGAGATCATGGCAGCGGCCCAGGCGGCCTTTGCCTGGGATTTTATTCAAAATCTGCCCCTGGGGCTGGAGACGGTCATCGGCGAGCAGGGGGTGATGCTTTCCGGCGGCGAACGCCAGCGCCTGGCCATTGCCCGGGCTCTGTTAAAAGACCCCCCTATCCTCATTCTGGATGAAGCCACTTCGGCCCTGGACTCGGAAGCGGAACAGGAAGTGCAGAAGGCCCTGGATAATCTCATCATCGGCCGAACGACGCTGATTATCGCCCATCGCCTCTCCACCATCCGCCATGCCGACCGTATCGTGGTGTTGGATAGCGGCCGGATCGTGGAGGAGGGCCGGCATGAAGAGCTGCTGGCCCGGGATGGGGTCTATGCCCGCCTCTATTATCTCCAGTTCCGACCGGGCGAGGAGGAAAACAGCACCGCGGCGGCCACCGAACTGGGCCGGCAGCCGGTGGCCGTATCATGACCAGCCGCTGGCAGCAGATATTTCAAGGGCTGCAGGGGAAGGCGGAGACCCCGCAACCCGGACCGGTGGTGCGAGGGGCTGCCGCCTTCCTCTCCCGTTTCTATGAGGTGGGCTGCCGCAGCCGCCGCCATCTTTATGACCGAGGTTGGCTGACGCCCAAACGTCTGCCGGCCCCGGTGCTGAGCGTCGGCAACCTGGTAGTAGGGGGTACAGGCAAGACGCCGATCACCGCCCTGTTGGCCAGGCACTATCAAGCCGCGGGTTGTCGGGTGGCCATTCTCAGTCGGGGCTATGGCGGGCGGGCCAGAGGGGTCCAGGTGATCAGCGACGGGCAGCGTCTGCGCCTGCGGCCGCCGGAGGCGGGGGATGAAGCCTACCTCCTGGCCGCCAAGCTGCCGGGCGTGCCGGTGGTCACCGGTCCAGACCGTTACGAGGCCGGGATGCGGGCCTGGGAAGATTGCCGCCCCGATCTTTTCCTCCTGGACGACGGTTTTCAGCATTTCCAGTTACACCGGGATCTGGATGTGGTCCTGCTGGATGCGGGACAACCCTTTGGCAATGGCCATCTGCTGCCCCGGGGGCCGCTGCGGGAACCGGTGGCAACCCTGCAGAGGCAATTAGTCCTGGTACTGACCAGGTATGAGGACAGCCGCCATCACCAGACCTGGAAGGATCTGCAGGCGGCTTTTCCCGCGGCGGTCGTCCTGCGAGCGAGTTTCAGCCTGTCTCAACCGGTCGCCTATCCTGGCGGGCGGCGGCTGAGCGTGGCCGCCTTGGCCCGGCAGAGGCTGGCCGGGTTGGCCGGTCTGGCCCGACCCGAAAGGTTTGCCGCCGACCTGCACGCCCTGGGTGTATCGCTGCAACAATTTTTTATTTTTCCCGACCACCACGCCTATACTTCTGCGGAAGTGGCAGCCTTGACGGCTGCTGCCAGGCGGCAAGGCGTCGCGGGTTTCATTACCACCGAAAAAGATTGGGTTCGCTTAACCGGCATGTGGCCGGCAGAGGCGCCCCTCTACGTCGTCCCGCTGCAGGTGCGATTAGAGGATGAGTGGCCGGATTCCCTGCTGCCCCTGTCATGCCCAAAAAAGTGAGTCAACTATGAAAAAACTGCCGGTGCCAAAAGCCATCACCATCGGCAACCACCATTCGCCCCTGCCCCAGGCCGTCTGGGCCGCCCTCCAGTCGCTGACGGTGAAGCGCCGCCGCCGCCTCTTCCCCCATCAGGTTCAATCTATCCTGGTGCGGGCCGTCAATTGGCTGGGTGATGCCATTCTGACGCTCCCCACCCTGCGGCAACTGCCCCGCTTTTTTCCCGGGGCCCGCATTACCGTGCTGGCCCTGGAGCGGGTGGCGCCGGTCTTTAGGCAGCAGACGGAGGTGGCGGAGATCATCCCCTATGAGCCCCCTCGGTCCGGACTGGGAGCCTGGTGGCAGCAGATCAGGCACCTGCGGCAGCGGGCCTTTGACCTGGCTTTGGTCATGCCCAATTCCCTGGAATCGGCCCTGGTGCCCTGGCTGGCCGGCATTCCGCACCGGGTGGGGTATGACACCGGGGGGCGCTCGCTCTTGTTGACTCAAACGGTGCTGGGACCGGAGAAAATGGCCGGGTTGCATCAGGTCTATCGCCATCTTGGCCTTCTCAAGGCCTTTGGCTGGGTGTCGGCCGATGGCCTGCCAGAACTGACCACGACGCCGGCGGAACAGGAGACGGCGGCAGCGCTGCTGAGTGCGGCCGGTGCCGCTGCGGCGCCGAAACTCGTCGGCATCAGCCCCGGAGCTGCCTACGGTCCGGCCAAACAATGGTTTCCAGACCGCTTTGCGGCGGTGGCCACGGCCTTGCAGGAGTCCTTCGGCGCGGCGGTGGTGCTGCTGGGCGCCAACAGCGACCGGGAGGTGGCCCGGCACATTGCCAGCGCCATGGCCAGGCCGCCCATTAACCTGGTGGGGCAGACCGACCTGCGGACGGCTTTTGCCCTGCTGCAGCAGCTTGATCTGCTGATCACCAATGATTCCGGCTTGATGCACGCAGCGGCGGCATTGTGGACGCCGGTGCTGGCCATCTTCGGCTCCACCGACCCCTTTGCCACCGGTCCGTTTACCCCGTACGCCTCGGTCCTCTGGCACCCCCTCCCCTGCGGTCCGTGTCTTCAACGCACCTGCCCGGAGGGTCACTATCGCTGTCTGGAACTGATTACAGTGGCCGATGTGCTGGCCCAGGCCGAGTATTGGCTGACGAGGCCGTCATGAGACGGGCCGTGTTTCTGGATCGGGACGGCACCATCAACGAAGAGATGGGCTATATCAATCATCTGAGCCGGTTCCGGCTGTTGCCGGCCAGCGCCCCGGCCATAGCCCGCCTGAACCGGGCCGGATTGCTCGTGGTGGTGGCCACCAACCAATCCGGGGTGGCCCGGAAATACTTCCCCGCCAGCCTGATTACCCAGGTCCACGACCTGATGGGGCAGTTGCTGGCGGCCGCCGGGGCTCGGGTGGACGCTATCTATGTCTGCCAGCACGGCCCGGATGAGGCCTGCGCCTGCCGGAAACCCAAGCCCGGTTTGCTGCACCAGGCGGCCCGGGAGCTTGCCATTGATCTGACCCGGTCCTACGTGGTGGGTGACCGGTTCAACGACATTCACCTGGCGGCCAATGTCGGCGCCACGGGCATCCTGGTCCTGACCGGCTACGGCCGGGGAGAGGTGGAAAACTATCAGGGGCCGCGTCTGGCCACACCGGCTTTCATCGCCGCAAATCTGGCCGAGGCGGTGGACTGGATTTTGCGCGATATGGCAGACCCGGAGCGGTAGAAGGCCAGGGATACTGTTGCCGCAAGCTCACTGCGGCCATTGACACAGCACCACATACTCCATTGAAAAACATTCTTCTGATTAAACTGAGCGCCCTAGGGGACGTTATTCAGACGCTGCCTACCCTGGAGGCCCTGCGGGCTGCCTTCCCCCGGGCCGAGATGACCTGGCTGGTGGAGGAGGCTGCGGCTCCGCTTCTCCGTCTGCATCCGGCCCTGGACCACGTCCTCATCTCCCGGCGTCAGACCTGGCTGCGGGCAGCCCGCTCCTGGCGAACGCTGCCCCCCGCCATGCAGGAGATGCGGCAGTTGGTGCACACCCTCCGGGGGCAAAGGTATGAGGCGGTTCTCGACCTGCAGGGTTTATTGAAAAGCGCCCTCTGGACCTGGCTGGCACGCAGTCCCCGCAAGATCGGTTTTGCCGGCACCCGGGAATATAGTTATGTGCCGTTAAGCGAACGGCTGCCGTCCTATGATCCGGATGAACATGCAGTGCGGCGCTATCTGCGTCTGGCCGAACACGTGGGGGGGGCGGCAACGCCGTTGCGCTGGCGTCTGGGCCTGGCACCCGAGGCCGGAGCCCGGCTGCGGGAGCTGTGGACGGAGGGCTCCGGTCCCCTGCTGGTTTTGCACCCCGGCACCCGTTGGCCCAGCAAGCACTGGCCGCCGGCCGCATTCGCCCGACTGGCCGATGCCCTTATCCAGGAGCGCCGGGCCAGGGTGGTCTTTACCGGCAGTGCTGCCGATCGGCCCTTGATTGCCCGCATCCGCGCCGCCATGCGGGGAAAATCCCTTGATCTCAGCGGCAGAACCGATCTCCAGGCCCTGGCCCGACTTTTCTTTCAGGCGGACGCGGCCGTAACCACTGACACCGGTCCCATGCACCTGGCTGCGGCGGTGGGCACGCCGGTGGCCGCCATCTTCGGCCCGACGGCACCGTGGCGCACCGGTCCGTATGGACGTCAACACCGGGTGGTCTGGACCGGTGCGGCCTGCAGCCCCTGTCGGCGGCGGGATTGCCCTGAGCCGATCTGTCTGCGGGAGCTGCCCATGGAGATGGTCCTGACGGCAGCGTTGGCGATCCTGGACCAGGATCCGGGTCTGAGCCGCCGCACCTGCCACCGTCAGGTCGTGCGGGGCCAGGAGGTCGATGTCCTGGCACACGAGGGTTCGGCGCCGGAGAGGCTGTGGCCCGGGAGGACTTAAGAATTGGGCAGGCTTGAGCAAGGGGAGCCGGCCTGAGGCGGCCAGGAGGGCTGGGTTTGTCGGTTCAGGTCTCTAATAGGTCACTTCCACCAGAAACAAGCCGGCAGCCGGGGCGGTGGGCCCGGCCTGGCGGCGATCGCGGCTGGCCAGAATGCGGGCCACATCCGCCACCGGGCGTTTCCCCCAGCCGATTTCCACCAGCGTTCCCACCAGATTCCGCACCATGCCCCGGAGAAAGCCATTGGCGGTGATGCGAAAGTATCTCCACCCACCTGCCTTTTCCTCCCAAGCGGCCTGCAGAATCCGGCGGACGGTAGTTTTGACATCGCTGCCGCTGGCCTGAAAGCCGGCAAAATCATGTTCGCCGATAATGGTCAACGTGGCTGCCTGCAGCCGCTCCAGATCCAGAGGCCGACGCAGCCACCAGCAGGTGCGCAGGTGCAGCGGCGAACGCACCGGCCGGTTCAGGATGCGGTATTCGTAGGTTTTCGCCAACGCGCCGTAGCGGGCGTGGAAATCCGGCGGTGCCTCTTGCACGTCCAGAATGGCGATATCCTGGGGGAGCAGGCTGTTCAGCCCCTCCCGGAAGGCTGCCAGAGGGAGGGCGGCCGTAGTGTGGAAATGGGCCACCTGTCCCAGGGCATGGAC
>CALGOE010000016.1 GCA_937958145.1 uncultured Desulfobacca sp. | reverse complement strand
AACGGGGAAATTTATAATTTCCAGCCCCTGCAGCATCTCCTGGAAACCAAAGGACATGTTTTCCGTTCCCGCTCCGACTCCGAGGTCATCATTCATGCCTATGAGGAGTTTGGCGTCCATTGCCTGCAGCAGTTCCGGGGCATGTTCGCCTTTGCTCTCTGGGACCAGGACCGGCAGCGCCTCTTTGCGGCCCGGGACCGTTTGGGGAAAAAACCCCTTTTTTATGCCCAGCAGGGCGGGAATCTCTTTTTCGGCTCCGAAATCAAGGCAATCCTGGCCCTCCCGGCCCTTTCCCGGGAGTTGGATTGGGACAGTCTGGGCTTCTTTCTCTCCTTGAATTACACCCCGGCCCCCTTCACCCTGTTTCGCGGCATTCGTCAATTGGAGCCGGGCCAATACCTGCTCTGGGAAGATGGGCGGCTGACCATCAGGGAATACTGGGACCTGGCCATGCCGCCGGCAGTTCCAGAGGTAGCCGGGACCCAGGTCCTGGCCGAGTTTACCCAGGTCTGGCAGGACGCGGTGCGGCTGCGGCTCATCAGCGATGTGCCGGTGGGGGCGTTTTTAAGCGGCGGTCTGGACTCGGCCGCGGTGGTCAGCACCGCCGCCGACCTCTACCCCGGCCAACTGAAGACCTTCAGCATCGGTTTCGGGGAAAAGAGCTATGACGAACGCTCTTACGCCCGGCAGGTGGCCCGCCGCTGCCGGACCGAGCATCACGAGCTCCTGGTAACCCCCCAGGTTGCCGACATCCTGCCCCGCTTGGTCTGGCACGGCGAAGAACCCACGGCCGACTCTTCCATGGTGCCGGTGTATTATCTGGCCCAGTTTGCCGCCCAAGAGGTGAAGGTTGTCCTCACCGGCGACGGCGCCGATGAAATCCTGGCCGGCTATCCCACCTACCAGGCCCATTATGTTCTGCGTTGGCTCCAGGCCTTGCCGACCTCGGTCCAGGCAGGCTTGGAGCGCCTGGCCCACGCCCTGCCGGTGTCGCACCGCAAGGTGAGTCTGGATTTTAAATTGAAACGCCTGGCCGCGGCCCTGGCCTGGGATTTGGATTATGCCCATTATTCCTGGCGCCGCATCTGGGCCCCGGCGGAGATGGCCCGCCTCCTGCCCGGCCTGCCGCTGGCCGAAGGCTACCGCCTCTACCAGCACTGGCTGGACCGGGCCGGGCCCACCACTTCCTTAAACCGCATGTTGTATGCCGATACCCGGTTTTATCTGCCCAATGACATGCTGGTGAAAGTGGACCGGATGACCATGGCCCACAGTCTGGAGGCCCGGACCCCATTCTTGGACCATATCCTGGTGGAGCTGGCCGCCCGCCTGCCCGAATCCTGGAAATTACGAGCCCTGGTCTGGAAAAAATATCTGTTGCGGCGGCTGCTGCACGGCCAGGTGCCGCCCGCCATCCGTTGGCAATCAAAACGGGGTTTCAACGTGCCGGTGGGGCTGTGGTTTAAGGGCGAGTTGCGGGATTTCTGCGGCGAACAGCTCCGCCAGCTGCGCCACCTGGGCTGCTTTGACATGGACTATGTGGACACCGTCTGGCAGCAGCATCAGCGGGACGAGAGAGATTGGAGCCACCATCTCTGGGGCCTGTTGATCCTGTCGCTGTGGTGGCAGACTTTTTTCGGCCCTCAGGAACGTCTTCTCAAGGGCACAATTTCGTGATATAAGGTCTTTGGTTTCCAGTTTCTCGTTTTCCCTGGGAAAAATTTGGCGGCCGACGGCGTCTCCCGCCCGCAGGAGGCGCCTCCTGCCCCATTGACCGTGGAGTTATCGGTTTGAATATTTTATTGATTGAAGCACCCTATGATTACGGGCGGATGGAAAGCATGACCAAACCCCATTTTCCCCTGGGGTTGGGGTACGTGGCTGCCTACTTGCGGCAGCAGGGGCATGACGTCCGCTTGTTGATCAAACTGACGCCGGCGGAGTTGCAGCACCAGCTCCAGACCTGGCAGCCGGGCCTGGTCGGCGTCAGCTGTATGACGCCCACTTTTCCCCAAGCCGTGGCCATCTGCCGGACCGTCAAAGAACAGAGCGGCGCCGCCACTGTTCTGGGCGGCCCCCATGTCACCGCCTTAAAGGACGAGATCCTGGCCCTGCAGCCCGAGGTCGATTATGTGGTCTACGGGGAAGGGGAGCAGACCATTACCGAACTCTGCCAGGTCCTGGAGCAGGGCAATCCTGATCCGGCAACGGTCAAAGGTTTGGTCTACCGCGCCGCCGACGGCACAATCAACGTTAACCCGCCCCGCGACCTCATCAAAGAAGTGGATGCCCTGCCCTTTCCGGCCCGGGATCTGGTGGATATGAGCCGGTTGGGGACCCACCGCTACATCGATGTGGGTCGGGTCAGCGCCACCATGATCAGCAGCCGGGGCTGCCCTTTTAAATGCGCCTTTTGCTCCAGCCACATTACCATGGGCAAACTGTACCGCTTCCGCAGTGCCGACAATGTCCTGGCGGAAATCGACGAGCTGGTGGGGCGCTATCGGGTCAATCACATCGCTTTCGAGGACGACACCTTTACCCTGAATCGGGACCGGGTCGAGACCATCTGCCGGGAGTTAATCAACCGGCGCTACGATCTCACCTGGTATTGCCTCTCCCGGGTGGAGAGCATGGACCTGGAGCTGGCCCGCCTCATGCGCCGGGCCGGCTGCCGTCTGGTCAGTTTCGGCATTGAATCCGGCAACCCGGAAATCTTGCAGAAGATCCACAAAAAAATCTCCCTGCCGGCCGCCCGCCAGGCCGTGGAGGCCTGCTATCGGGCCGGTCTGCGCAGCCAATGCACCTTTATTCTGGGCTTCCCCTTCGATACCCAACAGACCATGGCCGACACGCTGCACTTTGCCCAGGAGTTGTCGCCCACCATTGCCATCTTTTTCGCCCTGGTGCCGTATCCGGGCACCGAGATGTATCAGTATCTGCCCGCATCTCTGCGCCCCCGGCGAGCCGACCAATGGCAGGATTTTGCCAATATGATCAATAATCAGGGCTATCTCAGCCTGGTTCCGGGGCTGTCGGCGGCCGAACTGACCCGCCTGACCGAACAATGGCACTTACGCTTTTATTTACGGCCCCGCCAGTTGTACCGCATGTTCCGGATGCTGCGATCCTGGCAGGAATTTCAAAGCTTTGCCGCCAGCGGCTGGGGCCTGGCCCAGAAAGTCTCCCGGGCCCTGCTGGGGGCCGCTTGAGATGCTGCTCCCGGACAGTGGGCCGCCAAGTAGTTTTGGCGCCATCATGACGACAGAGCCTTTGGCCACTTTTTTCTGAGGATTAACCATGAAATGCCTCCTCATCGCCCCGCCGTTCAGCAATGTTTACGGCAACTTCAAGTCCATCATGAAGTACGGCTTTCTGAACCCGCCGTTGGGGTTGTGTTATCTCTCGGCCTCGTTAAAGCGGGCCGGTCACCAGGCCCGGGTCCTGGACTGCGAAGCCCAGGGCCTGAATATTGCCAAAATTCAGGAAATTATCCAACAGGAGCGGCCGGACCTCATCGGCATCACCGCCACCTCGCCGGAGCTGGCCAACGCCCTCACCATTGCCAGGGAACTCAAGGCCCGCTCGTCCATCCCCATTGTCTTCGGGGGGGTCCACGTCACCATCTTTAAAGATCAGCTGCTGCGGGACCACCCCGCCGTGGATTTCGGCGTCATCGGCGAGGGGGAGGAGACCATCGTGGCCCTCCTCGAGGCCCTCCCTGAACCCCACCGCTATGCCGACATCCCGGGCTTGATTTATCGGGACCGGGACGACATCCGGGTCAACCCTTTCCGCCCCCTGATCCAGGATCTGGACACCCTGCCCTTTCCCGACCGCAGCGGCCAGCCGCCGGAGTTGTATTTTCGCAATGTCCCCAAGGTGGGGTACCAGACCACCGCGGCCTTCATGTCCTCCCGGGGCTGCCCCTGCCACTGCACCTATTGCGCCATCGAACAGATCCCCGGCTGGCGGCGGGTGCGCTATCGGTCCGCGGCGAATGTGGTGGATGAGATCGAGTACTTGGTCCGAGAACTGAAGATCCAGCACATCTCCTTTAACGACGATGTCCTGACCATGAACCGGAAGCGGGTCTACGACCTGTGCGCCGAAATCCACCGCCGCAACCTGCGCTTCACCTGGGAAGGGCTGTCCCGGGCCGACTGCGTGGACCTCAATCTCCTCAAAACCATGCGGGAGGCCGGCTTTGTCCGCATCTCCTACGGCATCGAAAGCGGCAACCCGGACATTCTGAAATCCACCTGCAAGAACGAGACCCTGGAACAGATTGCCGAGGCCTTCCGCATCACCCGGGAGGCCGGCATCATCGCCCGGGGCTCCCTCATCATCGGCCTGCCCTTTGAAAACCGCCAGACCGTGGAGGACTCCTTCCGCTTCGTCAATAACCTGGAAGGAATTGATCAGGTCATCATTAATATCCTGCAGCCCTATCCGGGCACCAAGGTCCGGGAACAGGTCCTCCAGGGCATCGGCGGCAGCCGCTTGCTGGTGGATGATATGTCGGAGCTGCGGCGGTTCGGCAACGCCTCGGTGGAGGTAAACGACCTGACCCGCAACAGGCTTATTTTCTTACAAAAATTAGGACTGCTGCGTTTTTATCTGCGGCCCCGGGTCATCCTCAGGCATTTGCAGTTTTACCATCCCAAGGCCTTTCTGATGGATGGCCTGGCCTTTATGCAATCCATTCTGTCCTGGAAGAATGCTTAATCGTGGGTGCCCTTGATCAGGATTCCGCCTCCTTGGCCACGCCCACCGGCCGCAACCGGGAGTGGCTCTCCCGGCTTCTGCCCCTGGCGGTGGGCGCTGGTCTCCTGGCCCTCATCCTCAGCCGCATTGATCTGGCCCGACTGCTGGGGGTCCTGCGCGCCGCCCGCTGGCACTGGTATGTCGTCGCCCTCCTGCTGCTGGTGGTCAATCTGCTGATCATCAGCGCCCGTTGGCGTTTTAACCTGGGGCTGCTGAAGCTGCGCTATCCGTATGGCCAACTCTTTCTCATCGACCATGCCGGGGCCCTGGCCGGCGCCGCCACCCCCGGGCGGATGGGCGATCTGGCCCGATTGGTCTATTTCCGCCAGGACAAACCCATCCTGATCCGGGTGGGCTTGAGCATTCTGATGGAGCGCCTGCTGGACCTGACGATCCTGGTGGCTTTGGCCGTGGCCTTTCTCTGGGTCTTGCCCCTGCCCGGTGCCCTCCAGCAGCTCCTGACCGAACTGGCGCTGGCCGGCGTCGGGCTGGCGGTGATCGGCGTCTGGGCCCTGCGGCGGTTCCGGGGCCATGACTGGCTGAGCCGCCACCTCGTGCACATCGTTCCTGCCGGCCTGCGGCAACGTCTGGCCGGCAGCGGCCAGGAGATGCAAGCCACCCTGCGCCGCTATGCCACCTGGCGGCTGGCCTGGTCCTTGGGCCTGACCCTGCTGGCCTGGTGGGTCAATATCCTCTCGGCCTTTTGCTCGGCCCTGGCCCTGGGACTGCCATTAAGCTTTTTGCAGGCCGGGGCCCTTTTCTGTCTGAGCACGATGTTCACCCTCATCCCGGTGTCGGTGGCCGGCCTCGGCACCCGGGAGCTGGCCCTGGTTTACCTTTTCTCCTTCCTGGGACTGCCGGCCGAACAGGCCCTGGCCTTCTCCTTTCTGCTGCTGGGATTTTTGCTGGCCCATTCCCTCATCGGCTTTGCGGCCCTGCTCATCAAGCCGCCCCCCGCTGCTCTGGGCCGGCGTCCGGCCGGGGTCGGTCCCGAACCGAGCCGGGTTGAGGATTAATTATGTCCGGCTCTGTCCTGCTTGCTCTCTGCCCTCCCGGTTGCCTATGAGCCCGGTGTCGTCGTCCCCTGCCCCCTGCAACGTCCTGGTCATCCTCAATCCGGAGCGCACCTCGGGGGCGGATATGATGCTGTTGGATGCGGTCCGGCAGTTGGATCCGAGCCGGTTTCGGGTCATCCTGGGGCTGCTGACCTCACCGCCCGAGGCCGGCGACCTCCTGCCCGCCGACCTGCCGGTGGTGGAATTCCGCCTCCCTGGTCTCAACGGCTGGGTCTGGCTGCGCTTTTTTCTGGTCCTGGCCTGGCATCTGTGGCGCCGCCGGATTCACCTCCTCCACGTCAACAGTTACATCCCCGGCAACTATGCCCGGCCCGCGGCCTGGCTGGCAGGGGTACCCATCATCATCGACCACTGGCACGGTTTCACCCGCTTTAACCGCAAACGCCGGTTCATCTGCCGCCTCCTGGACCGGGTCACGACGTTGAGCCTGACGGTCTCGGCCGGCGTGAAGGCCCATCTCCTGCAGCACCTGCAGTTGGCCCCGGAAAAAATCCGGGTCCTCTATAACGGCATTGATCTCAGGCGCTGCCAACCTCGCCGCTCCCG
>CALGOE010000015.1 GCA_937958145.1 uncultured Desulfobacca sp. | reverse complement strand
GCACGAAGGCCGCGGCGATGAAGATCGATCCCGGGATCACCGGGGGGCTGAAAGTGGGCTATTTTTTCGACAGTCTGCCCTTTTTTGGCATCGAGGCCGAGGGCAGTATCGGCACGCAGACGCAACCGGCGCAGACGGTGCGCTTGCATCCTCCCCTTTTGAATACCACCGTCGGGCGGGTGAACAGCCAATCCTTCCTGGTCTGGACCATGGCCTTCCATTTCGTGGCCCGCTATGGCTTCCTGGCCGACCCGGATGTGCCCTTTGGCCGCTTGCAGCCCTACGTAGGGCTTGGTCCGGGGTTGGTCGTCCTGTATGGCGAAGCCGATTCGGCCAAGAATTTCTCCCTGGAGGTGGAAGCCGGGGTCCGCTATATGTTCTCGAAAAATATCGGCATGTTCGTCGCTTATAAACTCAGCCAGCAATGGGCCGTAGAATTGGAGGCCCAGCAGTTGTTTTTTGCCAACACCGGGACCACGGCGCCCAAGGCCGTGTTTGATTTTACCCGCCACCAGGCCGTCTTAGGTCTAAGCTATCATTTTTAAGAGATGCTGGCCAGGGCGTCGACCTATGATTGCCCCTGGGCCGACGCCTTTCAGGCCAAGACCGGCAGATATTGCCTGATGGTGGCATCAATGGTCCCGCAGCCCACCAGAAAGGGTTTTTTGGTAATGGTCAACAGCAGTTGATCGCCGGTCACGTTGTATTCGCCCTCAATCGTGCCGATCAGCAGAGTCAGCCGGATCTGCCCGGATTCCTCATTTCCCTGGAATTCCCCCCGATATTCCTCGGCTAATTGCCGGATCTGCGCCAACAAGACGGCGGCCGGTTCTTTGAGCTTATAGCTGAACTGACATTGGCCCATGGCTCTCTCCTGTTAAACTTTTCCTTGGCTGGCAGATTGAGGAAAAATTAATCATGGACGCTCAGGTTTGCCAAGAAAAAAGCAGCCCCGAAACGGTGAGTTGACAAAGCCGCCGAAATGATTTAAATAGAGTTGGTTTTGAACAAGGAGGTGCCAAACGTGGCCAATGTGGTAGTTGTGGGGACGCAATGGGGCGATGAGGGGAAAGGCAAGATCGTCGATCTGCTGACCGAACATGCGGCGGTGGTCGTGCGCTACCAGGGCGGCAACAACGCCGGTCATACCCTGGTGGTCAAGGGAAAGAAATTTATTTTCCACCTGATCCCCTCCGGCATCCTCCACGCCGGGAAGATTTGTCTGATCGGCAATGGGGTGGTGGTGGATCCCGAAGTGCTTTTGGAGGAGATAGCCAAACTGGAGGCCCAGGGGATTGCCATCGGCCCGCATAATCTGCTGATCAGTGAAAAGGCCCATATCATCATGCCGTACCATCAGCGCCTGGATCTGGCCCGGGAGCGGGCCAAAGGGGACGGCAAGATCGGCACCACCGGTCGGGGTATTGGACCCTGTTATGAAGATAAAGTGGCCCGCTGCGGCATCCGGGCCGTGGACCTCATCGACCCTGAGGCCTTGTCGGCGAAGGTAGAACACAACGTCCGGGAAAAAAACTTTCTCCTGCAGAAATTTTTTGACGAGGAACCTTTGGCTGCCGGCCCCATTGTGGCGCGCTACCGGCAGTATGGGGAAAAGCTGCGGCCCCTGGTGACGAACATCTCCCTGGTGTTGGACGACATCATGCGCCAGGGCCAGAACATCCTTTTTGAAGGGGCCCAGGGCACGCACCTGGACATTGACCACGGCACCTATCCCTTTGTCACTTCCTCCAATCCGGTGGCTGGCGGGGCCTGCACCGGCACCGGCATCGGCCCCAACCGACTCCACAACGTGGTGGGCATTGTCAAGGCCTACACCACGCGGGTGGGGGGCGGCCCGTTTGTGACCGAGGCCCTGGACGTGGACGGCGAACACATGCAGGTCAAAGGCGTTGAGTTCGGCGCCACCACCGGCCGCAGACGCCGCACCGGCTGGCTGGATATGGTGGTCCTGCGGGATTCGGCCCGCCTCAACGGCCTCACTGGCCTGGCCATCACCAAACTGGACGTCCTCACCGGCCTCAATCCCCTTAAGATCTGCGTGGCCTATGATTGCGGCGGCAAACGCCTTTCGGTGCCGCCGGCCTCACTGACCGCCCTGGAGAAGTGTACCCCCATCTACGAGGAGTTCCCCGGCTGGCAGGAGGATATTACCCAGGTCCGCAACCTGGCCGACCTGCCCCAGGCCGCCCAGAATTACCTGCAAAAAATAACGGAACTCTCCGGCGTCCCCATTCAGATCGTTTCCGTCGGGCCAGACCGGGAAGAGACCATCACCCTGGCCAACCCCTTCGCCGGCTAAATCCTGTCCAAACGGGGGCGGCCTGCGCGGCCGCCTCCCACTTCTGCCGGGGCGCTCTCTCCAAGATATTTGAACGACTGCTTAAAGGAACAAGGACTGGCCCTGTAACCCGGAGCCCCGCCCCGAACAGCCCCTTGGCCACCACCCGCTTATCTTCCCCAGACCCTGCTCCCTATTTCCCCTGAAAGACCGGGGGCCTTTTTTCCAGAAAGGCCTGTTTGCCTTCAAGGTAATCCTCGCTGTCCCAGACCAGACGGCGCAGCCCCTGGATGCGCTCAAAGGTTTCGGCGCTCACCGGCAGGGCGTTGGAGAGAATGTGGATCTGTTCTTTGATGACCGAAATACTCAGGGGTGAATTGCGGGTAATGGTTCGGGCCAGGTCGTAAGTGAAGGCGTCGATCTCGGCATGAGGCACCAGGTGGTTGAGAATACCCAGACGCAAGGCCCTTTCGGCCGTCACCGGCAGGGCGGTGAAGAACATTTCTTTGGCCGCGCCCAGGCCGCACAGGTTAATGAGGTGCAAAATCCCCGAGGGGTTATAGGGAATGCCGATCCTGGCCGGCGTGATGGTAAAGGAGGCGGTGGGGGCGCCGATGAGAATGTCGCAGACAAAGGCCAATTCACAGGCACCGCCCCAGACCCCGCCTTCAATCAGGGCCAGCACCGGGACGGGGCAGGTCTGGAGAGTGCGGATGGCCTGTTCCAAGGGGTCATAATAACCCAACGGGTCCCGGCCCGGCCGCTCCAACTCGGTGACATCATGGCCGGCCGACCAGACTTTGGCCCCGGGATGGGCCCGGAGGATGATCACCCGGACCTCCTCCAGCAGAAGGGCATTGATGGCTTCCATGAGCTCAGCGATGAGAGCCCGGCTCAGGGCATTGCGTTTCTCATAGTTATTAAAAGTCAGGGTGCCGATCTGATCCTGAACCGTAGAGAGAACGAAAGGCATGGGTTTCTCCTCTTTTTGGGTGCAAATCCCCGGTTCTGGCCATGTCCGCCAGGGGGCCGGCCTGAACAAGAGATATATTCCGGCCGGAAGACGGCACGGCAGCAGGGTCAGTTCTATTATCGACAGCAGCTGAGGATTATGATAGGAAAAAAGAGAGAAAAAAAGGAGGATCTGCCGCTGCGGCTGCTGATTTTGCCCCGCAGGCTTATTAACGTCTAAAAGGAGAGGCTATGAAGCCAGAACGCCACCTGCCAATCATGCTGACCTTGCTGCTGGGCCTTACCCTGGTGCTGGCCGGCCCGGCCACCGCCCAGGCTGCAGCTCGGCCAACCGCCGCTGACCTTGTTGGCACCTCCTGGCAGTTTGTGAAGTTTCAGGGCGGGGATGACAAGATTCTCACGCCTGATAACCCGGCCAAGTACACCATCCACTTCGGCCGCGAGGGGCGGGTCCAGGTTCGTTTCGACTGCAATCGCGGTCGCGGCACCTGGACCTCGGCGGGACCGAATCAGCTGACGTTCGGCCCGCTGGCCCTCACCCGGGCCAAATGTCCACCGGGCTCGCTGCATGATTTCTTTGTCAAGCAATGGCCTTATATCCGCTCTTATGTCCTGAAAGACGGCCGCCTTTTCCTGTCTCTGCTGGCCGACGGCGGCATCTTTACTTTTGAGCCTCTGGAGAGAAAGCCTCCTGCCCCCAAAAAATAGGAGATGCCGGCGTCCTGGCAGGGGTGCAGAAGCAGGGAGCCGGCACCGGAGTTTTTGCTTGAAACAGGGGCCCGGAAGCGCTACACTGAAAAGAAAGGATGTGTTGGCGTTCACCCCTCGGGAGGGCAAGCTCATGATTAAAGTATTGCTGGAACGAACCATCAAAGGGAAGAATGTCAGCGAGATCGTCCGGCTGCTCCGGCAGCTGCGGGTGAAGGCGATGCAGCAGCCCGGCTATATCTCGGGCGAGACCCTGCATGCTGTGGACGATCCCAACCATTACCTGGTCATCAGCACCTGGGAAAGCCTCAAGGACTGGGAAACCTGGTACAACAACCCGGAACGCCAAGAACTGCATCATGAACTGGAAAAATTGCTGGAGGTCCCGGCCAGGACCAGAGTGTATACCTATTAAGGCGATTTTTCCGGACATGATGGCGGAAAAGAGGGCAGCGGCAGGCTGCCCTTTTTGTTGCCGGAAAGAGAGGACAGGGGAAAGATCACGGCAGTTCCCCATGGGCCGGTGTCCCACCCGTCAAGCAGGAGAATAAATAGGGCGGCCCGTGGCCGCCGCCGGTAGCGTGTACGGCCCGCCCGATGAACCAAGAACCTTTCGGATTGCACATTTCATATGAGAGCCTGGCCCAGAAGGATGCTGCGGCCTCGGCCCGGGGGCGGCCGAGCCGATAAAAACATTGATTTGTTGGCATTTCTATTATAAATAATAAATTTTCGGTAATGTTTGACAGCAGGCGGCAGCGATGGCGACAAGCGAGCAGGATTGGCTGGCGGCCTTTGCCCGGCATCTGGAGGTGGAGCGGGCCCTGGCCGCGCACACCGTGCGCAATTACTTGAATGATGTCCGGCAGTTCCTGGACTTTCTGGCCGGCCGCACGCCGCCGGTCCGTCTGGCGGCTTTAACCTATCCGGATCTGCGAGCCTTTCTGGCGGTTCGCCATGGCGTGAACCGCAAGTCCTCGGTGGCCCGCAAACTGGCGGCCCTGCGCACCTTCTGCCGGTTTCTGGTGCGGCAGGGGGTCTTGCCTCACAATATCGCCGCCCTGGCGCCGACGCCGAAGCTGGAGCAGCATCTGCCGAAATTTCTTACGGTTGACGAGGTTTTTCATCTTCTGGCAGAGACTTCCGGCCAGACGGTCCTGGATCTGCGGGATCGGGCCATCCTGGAGCTCTTTTATTCGGGCGGTCTGCGGGTGGCGGAATTGGTGGGCCTCAACCTGGACGACCTGGATCTGGCCGGCCGGCTGGCCAAAGTCCGGGGCAAGGGCGGTAAGGAACGTCTGGTCATGATCGGCACCCCGGCCTACCATGCCCTCAACCTCTATCTGCACGTCCGCCGGGAACTGCTGACGCCCGACTCTCCGTCCTCGGGCCGGGACGCCGTCTTCCTCAACTACCGGGGCGGCCGCCTGACCACCCGCAGCGTGGCCCGGCTGGTGGAAAAGTGGGCCCTCAAGGCCGGGCTGGGGCAGCCCCTGTCGCCCCACGGCCTCAGGCACACCTTTGCCACGCATCTGTTGGAGGGCCAGGCGGATTTGCGGGCCGTGCAGGAAATGCTGGGGCACGCCCAACTGTCCACGACGCAGAAATACCTCCATGTGAATCTGGATTATCTGATGGATGTCTATGATAAGGCCCATCCGCGGCAGGGAAGAGGGAAGAGGGATTAGGGAAAAGGGAAGAGGGAATAAAGAAATGCATCCCCATACTGGCCGCAACGATGCGATCTCGGCATCGCCAGAGAAAAAAAACTGGCATCGGACCACCGTTTTGGCGGTGCGGCGGGACGGCAAGGTGGCGGTGGCCGGGGACGGGCAGGTAACCCTGGGCGACACCGTCATGAAGCACAAGGCCCGGAAAGTGCGCAAGATCTTTAACGGCAAGATTATCGTCGGCTTTGCCGGGGCCGCGGCCGACGCCCTCAGTCTCTTTGAGCGCTTCGAGGGCAAACTGGAAAAGCATCAGGGCAATCTGACCCGGGCCGTGGTGGAGTTGGCCAAAGACTGGCGCACCGACCGGATTTTGCGGCGCCTGGAGGCCCTGCTGCTGGTGGTGGACAGGGACAATACGTTCCTGATTTCCGGTACCGGCGATGTCATTGAGCCGGATGACGGCGTCATGGCCATCGGCTCCGGCGGTGCCTATGCCCAGGCCGCGGCCCAGGCGCTATTAAGACATACTGACTTGGGGCCGAGGGAAATCTGTCAGGAGGCCATGGATATTGCTGGTTCGTTGTGCGTTTACACCAACCGGGAAATTGTCATTGAGGAATTTTAAAGGTTTTCGATGAATGACAAGGTTTCTAAGGACACTGGCGAAGAGCTGGACGGTTTCACCATATTTCTGCACGCCGGACTTATGGTGTTCGGCGTGCTTGCCTGGTTAACAGGGTTAGAGGCCGGCGATTACAAGAAAATACCGCACACCTGGTTTTCGCTCCACAAATGGCTGGGGATGGGCTTGACGACCTTTCTGGTGCTGCGTCTGGGTTACGGTTTCTGGGGTCCTGTTAAAAACCGTTTCAGCCAATGGCTGCCCTACACTCCAGCCAGGCTTGGGCTCGTCTTTGAGGATATCCGAACCCTGCTGAGCTTCAAGCTGCCCCAGCGCCCTCCCCACCAGGGACTGGCTGGCCTTTGGGAGGCTTTCGGATTACTGGTCTTCACCTGGATGGCGGCTACCGGCAGCTATATGTTTTTGTTCCTCCAGCCAGGCCGTAAAGCCAGCGGCTCCCTGTACGTGGTTAAAGAACTGCATGAAATTGGCCAATGGCTGATCCCCATTTTCCTGGCGGTTCACGTTGGCGCGGTTATCTTGCATGCCTTGGCAGGCGATCATCGCTGGCGGAAGATGTTTTTTTTAAAATAGCGAGCCATTGGCTGCAAGTTATAATGCGGTTCGTGATTTTGGTCTGCGGCTGACAGATACTTATTGGGCGAGTTTCGGAAATGGGGTTCAACCCACGGCAATCACTGGGTTAACCAACCGTAAAGTGAATATTTTCACAGATAGTTTGGATATGACTAATTTTAAATTACTGACTGGTCCAGGCGATCACCTTACCCCTCGGGAGATCGTGGCGGAGTTGGACAAATACATCATCGGCCAGGCCGAGGCCAAGCGCTCGGTGGCCATCGCCCTCAGGAACCGTTGGCGCCGGCAGCAGATCCCCCCGGGTCTGCGAGACGAGATCGCCCCAAAAAATATCATCATGATCGGCCCCACCGGCGTGGGCAAGACGGAAATCGCCCGGCGCCTGGCCAAGCTGGCCCAATCGCCGTTTCTCAAGATTGAGGCCACCAAATTCACCGAAGTAGGCTACGTGGGCCGGGATGTGGAATCCATGATCCGGGACCTCATGGAGTTGGCCATTAACATGGTCAAAGCCGAAGAGCGGGACAAGGTCAAGGCCAAAGCCGAGGAAGTGGTGGAGGAACGGCTCCTGGACATCCTTCTGCCGCCGGTGGCCCGCCCACCGATGGGCGAAGAACCGGCGGTCAGGACCGGCGAGTCCGACCCCACCCGGGAAAAAATGCGCAAACTGCTGCGGGAAGGACGCCTGGAAGACCGCTTCATCGATCTGGAGGTCAGCCAGCGGCATGTCCCCATCGTGGAAATCTTTTCCAGCGCCGGCATCGAGGAAATGGACATCAACTTCAAGGAAATGTTCGGCAATATCTTCCCGTCCCGGACCAAACGGCGCAAGGTCAAGGTCTCCGAGGCCCGGGAAATTCTCCTGCAGGAAGAGTCCCAACGCCTCATTGACATGGACCGGGTGGTGGACGAGGCCCGGCGCAAGGTGGAGCAGAGCGGCATCATCTTCCTGGACGAAATCGACAAGATCGTTGGCCGGGACCACACCAAAGGCCCCGACGTCTCCCGGGAAGGCGTGCAGCGGGACCTGCTGCCCATCGTCGAAGGCTCCACCGTCACCACCAAATACGGCATGGTGCGCACCGACCACATCCTTTTCATCGCCTCGGGGGCCTTCCATACCGCCAAACCTTCGGACCTCATCCCCGAAATGCAGGGCCGCTTCCCCATCCGGGTGGAGCTCCAGTCCCTGGGCGTGGAGGAGTTCCAACGCATCCTCACCGAACCCCAGAACGCCCTCATCACCCAATACAAGGCCCTCATGGCCACCGAGGGCGTGGAGCTGGACTTTGAACCTGAGGCCATCCACGAACTGGCCGTTTTGGCCACCCAGGTGAACGAACGCACCGAAAACATCGGCGCCCGGCGCCTGCATACGGTCATGGAAAAACTCCTGGAAGACATCTCCTTCCACGCCCCGGAACTCAAAGAGAAGAAGATCACCATCACTGCCGCCTACGTCCGGGAACGGCTGGCGGCCCTGATCGCCGATGAGGATCTGAGCAGGTATATTCTTTAGTTTCGAGTTTTGAGTTTCGAGTTTCGAGAAAGGATAGTTCCGAGTTCCGAGTTTCGAGTTTCGAGAAAGGAAGTTTCGAGTTTCGAGGAAAGACAGTTTCGAGTTTCGAGTTCCGAGAAAGGAAGTTCCGAGTTCCGAGTTTCGAGAAAGGAAGTTCCGAGTTCCGAGTTTCGAGTTTCGAGAAAAGGAAGTTTTGAGTTTTGAGTTTTGAGTTTCGAGAAAGGATA
>CALGOE010000014.1 GCA_937958145.1 uncultured Desulfobacca sp. | reverse complement strand
CCCCGGCAAAAGTGCCCCCAGGGGCGGGGGCCCGGGGGCGATGCCCCTGCCCCGACGGGGCTTTTGGCAGCGCCAAAAAGCCCGAGACAGCCCCATTGCCTTCGTTGTCTCAGAGTCCGAACAGCCTCTTGGCATTTTGTTGGGTAAGCAACTCCCGGTGGGCCTCGCTGAGGCCGCCGGCAGTCATGTCCTTGAGATAGCGGCTGGGCTTGAGGAGGGGAAAATCGCTGCCGAACAGGATCTTTTCCGGCCCCATGATCTCGACGGCCAGGCGGTAGACCTCCGGTCGATAGAGAAAGGGCGAGGCCGCGGTGTCAAAATAGACGTTCCTGAGGACCTCGGCCACGTCTTTTTTGAGGAGGTGATAAAAAAACAGGCCGCCCCCCCAGTGGGCCAGGATCAATGTCAGATCAGGGCAGGCTTGGATCAACTTGTAGAGGTCGCCCAACTGCATGGGGCTTTTGCCGGGATAGACGTGGCCCACCGGTTCATTGGTGTGCAACAGCAGGGGCACGCCGTAGCCCTGGCAGAGGTCGGCAATGGGCCTGAGGGCGGCGATCATGTCATCACCCAAACCCTCCTGATAAAAGGCCAGTTCACCCACCCCCCGGCAGCCGGCGGCCAGGCAACGCTCCACCTCGGCCGCGGCGCCGCTTTCCAGGGCATTGACACAGGCAAAACCCAGGAGATGGCGGGGGTAGCGGTGCTGGGCCTCCAGGATGTAATCGTTGTGGCGCCGCATGGTGGCCAATCGCCGCCAGGGGAAACCAAAAACCACTGATTTTTCCACCCCTTCGGTCTCCATAGCCGCCAGCAGCTCCTCGGCGCTGGCCAGCCTCGCCTGGGCCGAGTCATAGAGCCAGCGGAAGGCCGGTTCGTCGGCAAAAAAATCCTGGCGATTCTTCACCACCTCAGGGGGGAAAATGTGGGTATGGACATCGATCATGGCAAAATGGGTTTTTATTCCTCGCTGGTGGTTTCGGGTTGCTGGTCGCCAGCCGCATGATGCGGGCCAGGCTTCAGGCTGACGATGGTGGCCCCCCAGCCTCCGGAGGCGCCATCGGCATCGGTAGCGGCCAGGACCAGCGGGTTCTTGGCCAGGAGGCTGCGCACCCGGGCCTTGAGCTGGCCGGTGCCTTTGCCGTGGATGATTCGCACCTGCGTCAGCCCCTGCTCCCAACAGGCCAGGAGATAATCCTCTAACAACGGTGCCAGTTCCCGGGGGGAGAAGGTGTGCAGGTCCAGCTCGCCGGTAATGGGGATGACCACGGGATCGCCAAAAGGCGCGGCAGGGGGCGATTGCTCGCTTTTCCTGGCCATTTCCGGGGATTTTTGGCGTTTGGGCATGGTCGGCTCAGTCTGGCTTGACCGCATGTTTCCGCGAGGGTCTATTTGTTCACGTAACTGAACGTCAGCTGCATATTGCGCAGGTGGATTATGGCCGCCTTGAGGTGAGCCTTCTGGGCCAGGTTTAGGTCGCGCACGATCTCGCGCCGGAGGTGGGTGGCCGCGTCCATTTGTCCACGAGCTTCCATCTGATCACTCTGCTTCTGTTTTTCCTCGGCGGCCTTCTCCAGGCGCTGACCCTGGGCGGTGCTGTCTTCGGCTAATCTTTGGTTGACCTTGAATTGTTCTTCCTGGGTTTCGGTCAGTTCCCGGGTTTTTATCTCCTCGGGCATTTCCTTCTGCAGGATCGCAAAAAGAGATTTGGCCTCTTTCACCAGGGCCTTGGCTTCGGCGGTAAAGTTGCCGGCCAGCTTTTTCTCGGCGGCATCAAGAGCGGCAACCGCCCGTTTATAGATCAGGGCATGGTCTTGGGGGGCATTCTGGGCCAGGCTGGGCATGGCCGCGACCAGCAAGAGGATGGTGGCCAGACCCAGGCCGGCAAACAATATTCTCTTGGCACACAGCATGGTTGCGTCTCCTTGGCTCTGGGATCAGGGTCTTTGTTAAAAAAATGGGGCCATTTTCTGGGCCAACCCTTCCCAGACAGCCGGTCTGATGGGCAGTTCTCCGGGCCGCACTCTGTCCCGGGCAGCTTCCCGGCAGACCGATGGTGGAGGATGAAAAACCTTCTTTCAGGAGCAGATGGGAACTTTTTTGATCCCAAGCACCTCTCAGGAACCCGGCTGAATCTTTTTCTGGCCGTTCGTGGGGGGCTGGGGCGCTGCCCCCGGATTGGCTGGTTTATCAATAATCTCCCCGGAATAGAGCCGACTGCCGGGGAAGCTTTCCACCGTCAGGGGTTCGCTGGCTCTGGTCACGTCCACGGCAACCCCTTCCCGCTCTTTCAGGACCTGTTTGACCCGCGGCCAATCAACCAAGTCGGCCAATTGGTTATTTTTCAGCAAGTTCTCGACTTCTTTGAACTTATCCGGCACCCGGCGGTAATAATCGCCATGGACCTGCAAAAATACCCGGTTATCGGCGGTGAGGGCTACTTTAATGGGCTTATAGATTATTTTTATGGGCATGCCCACTTCCACCTGGGGAAAAAGCTCTTCGATGTGCTCATGGAACATGCGCAGGCAGCCGTGGGAGGCGTAGCGGCCGATGCTCCAGGGAGCAGTCGTGGCATGGAGCCCGACCCCTTTGGCCGAGGTCGCCATCCAGTAGGCTCCCAGAGGGTTGTCCGGCCCGGGCGGCACTTCAAAATAGAAATCTGCGTCCCGGTAGCCCATTTCCGCCATGATGGAATCGGGAATGCGCCAGGTGGGATTTTTAATTTTATTGAGAATTTTATAATTTCCCGTCGGCGTCTCCCAGTCCCGCTTGCCGGCGGCCAGAGGGTAGCGGCGGACAAAAGAGCCTTGCTGAAAATGATAGACCGCCAGTTCGGCCAGATTGACCACCAGGCCATGGGAGACTTCATCGGGCAGGATAAAACTGTGGCTCAGGTTTAAGCGCGTCCCGGGTTTGAGGGCGGCCTCGGGATTGTGAAGGTGATTCTGTTTGGCCAGCACCTGCAGCCGCACGGCCCGTTTTTGGGCCAAGACAGGCAGCCGATCGCCTTTCTTGGTTTCATATTCTTCGCTGTGGGTATACACCTCCCGATAAATTTCTCCGGCGGCCACGTCCTGGACCGAATCGGCCAGGAGAAGAATCAGGCCGAGCAGCAGACCTTTCCAGATAGAGACTCCCAAAACAAACCCCATGCTCCTCCCCACGTGCCAGACAGAAATGGCGGGATCGCCAGGCACCGCCGGTACCTGGCTGATCCCGTGGATTGACCTGCCGTTGAGGTTGCCCGTTTAATACTCCAGATCGACGCAATAGGGAAAATGATCGGAGGGATAACGGTCAGCTTGATTATACGTGATAATCTGGGCAGTTTTCAAGCGGAAAGGAGCGGTAATGAGGATCCAGTCGATGCGGCCGCCGAAAAACCGGCCGTCAAATCTGTGTTGGGTGGAGACCCCGGCCTCGGCCTGGCGGGCCAACTGCCAGGTGTCCTGAAAGGGACTGTCCGGGCCGGTCAGGGTGGCGTGGACGGCCGAGGTGGGGAGGTCGTTGAAGTCTCCGGCCAGAATGGCGGGCTGGCCCAAACGCTGAAACAGGTCCCGGAGCATCAGGGCCCCGTGCTCCCGTGCCGATTCGGAGATGTGGTCCAGGTGGGTATCGCCGAAATAAAACCACAGGTCCCGGGGCTGCTCCCGGAAGAGGCCATAGGTGACCATGCGGGGGAAGGCACTGCCCCAGCTCTTGCTGCGGTGTACTTCCGGCGTTTCTGACAGCCAAAACTCATGACCCGGACCTGCCACCATGGTGTCCGGACGGTAAAAGATGGTGGGATACTGGCAGGTGGGGTCAATCTCCCGATGCTGAATAAAGGGCTGATAGCCGGTCAGGTGGGCGGCCAGATAGTCCAACTGCGGGATGGTGACCTCCTGACAGGCTACCAGGTCGGGCTGATACGTCCAGATAACTTCCAGGACCAGTTCCTTGCGGAACTCCCAATGGTTGGGCCCGTCCTCGGCATTGAGGAAGCGGATGTTGAAGGTCATGATACGCATAATAGTATTTTAACGGCGATGTTCAGCGTTGCGGGGTTGCAGCCGCCGCCATGCTTAGCGCGGTGTGGGCACCGGCACCGGGACGGGCACGGGCACTGTCGGGGCATCGGGATAGGGACGGCGGCGCCGCCAATCATCGTCGTCGCCATATCTCTTCTTGCTGCGCCGATGGACTTTTTTGTCCTGACCGGGGGGCAGGTCCTCCCCTCGCCAGCCGGTCTTCTTCCCCTGATCCCAGCCGGGCGGCTCATTGGGGGCACGTTTGTCCCCTTGATCATCCCAGCCGTATCGATCTCCATACGGCTGTGACTTTTTCTCGGCCCAGACGCCAGCAGGCCACGCCAGGACGGCTGCCAGCACGATTATGGCCCCAACCCGGAGTAAGCGGCGCATACATACCTCCTGCCGTATTATTCTTTTACCTTATCGGCAAAATTATTCTCTGACAAGAGCATTCTTCCGATCAGCCCAAAAACCGCACCTTTGCCGAGCGTCTTGTTGGCGCACCAACGGACGCTTGATCCACAACGTCATTGCTCTGAGCCATTGCATGATTCCTTGTGCGGATAAAATTGCTGGATGAAAAAAGGCAGAACCCGTTGTGAGTTCTGCCTTACAGGTAAGGGGGCGCAGGCGCCCCTCAGGTGAGATGAGTCAGATTAGGAGGATTTACGCCGCAGGCCGATGCCCACCAGACCCAGGACACCGGAGCCCAGGAGCAACAGGGAGCCGGGAACAGGCACGGGGCAGATGGCCAGGTCGACGATGTTATAGGTCTCTTGGTTTGACCCCGGGCCTTCCACAAAGGTTACGGCCGAGAAGGGACCGATGTTGGAAAAGAAGCCCCAGAACTGGCCTACATAGGTATTGGGAATGTTGCCCACATAATTGGCGCCGACATAGACGTCGATGCTGCTGCCCGGACCGCCCGGATTGGCCAGATCGAACCAGCCACCGAAACCGTTCATGGAGTCGTAGTTAAACACCTGATAACGGCCGTCGGGCAGATTGACGTCTTTATCAACAATGTTTTGATAGTAGCCCAGTTGGTAAAGACCGGCGCCACCGACCTCGGTGATGGTCAGGCCGGGTGTGTTGATTTGGCCATTCTCGAAGTTTTCCACAATAGCCCTTTGGCCATTGAACTGAATGTTATAATAGTTAAAGTCATCAATGGTGTAGACAAAGAAAAAGTTTTCGACGGCGCTGGCTGCGCCCACGAGACCAACCAAGAGTAAAGCCATTGCTAAGACAAGAATTTTTTTCATTTTTCCTCCTTTTTAGGTATGTCTTGTTAAGGGTCACTAATTATCCTTGACTCCCGCTTTTCACCTCCTTCTAATCATTTTGCACCAATTCTCAGCATAGCTTGATTGCCTTAGAAAGAAGCAATCTTCGTGCCAAAACATATCTGTTGAATATTTCATGGTTATTTATATTTGGCCTAAAATCCACGTTCAGATTTATGAACATATTTCCCCGCAATGCGCTTTTTAATATTAATTTCAATAAGTTATT
>CALGOE010000013.1 GCA_937958145.1 uncultured Desulfobacca sp. | reverse complement strand
CCTTTCCTACAACCACTGAAAGTTATGGCCCCGCCCCGGCCAGAAAATGCCCCACCACGTTGCCGGCATAGAGAAAGGCCAACAGCATGGCCGCAGCGCTGAGCCAACCCAGAATCTTTTTCTCCGGTCGGTAGACCAGTTCCACCGCGGCAATGGCCGTCATCAGGATGGCCATGAGGCCGGTGGCCGCGTGGGTCGGGGCCGCCCGCCACAGCAGTGGGTAAGGGAAGCTCAAAAGATCGAAAATCGCCAACAGGTTCACATTAAACAAGATACTGCCGAACAGATCGCCGATGGCCAGGTCCACCGCCCCGATCTTGAGGGAGCTCAACGTAACCGCCAGCTCCGGCAGCGTTGTGGCCAAAGCCACGAAAATAGTTCCCATGAGCGTTTGTCGCCAGCCCATTTCCATGGCCAACTGGCTGGCCACCTGGGGGAGCCACAGGGCTGCCGTGATGACCACCAGGGCATGCACGCCAAAGAGCAACCCGGCCCGCCCCAGGCTGACCCCGGCGACCGCCGGTTCTTCCCGCCGCTCCGCTAAATATTCCCGGTATTCCCGCTTCTGATACCGGTAGAGGATGCGCATGCCGATGAGATAACAGGCCAGCAGCACCGGGGTGTACAAGCCGATGTGGCCCACCGTCAGATGATTTAAGGGTGAACGGGCCATAACCCCCAGCGTCGCCACCGCCAGGCAGAGAATGGCCAGAGCCGCGGCCAACACCTGCCCCCGGCTGGCCGCCGTCAACACCGGCCCCGGACGGTGAAACAGGTCGGCAATGGCCAGCATCAGCAGGTTCATCAGACAGGCGCCGAAAATATTGCCCACCGCCAGATCGGGTAAATCCAGCCACACCACCGCCGTGCTGCCGGTGATCAGCTCCGGCAGCGACGTGGCCGTAGCCAGAAGGACGATGCCGATCCAGGTCCGGCCCAAACCCGTGCGCGCCGCAATGATATCGCCCTGGCGACTGAGCTGAAAGCCGGAAAAGGCAATGGCCGCACCGCAGATGAGAAATTGGCACCATAATAGCAACATGGCCTGGGGGCCTCAACCCCGCCGCCGTTTGAGGAAATTCCTCAGAATATTCATCCCCTCCACCGTCAGAATGGACTCGGGATGGAACTGCACCCCAAAAATGGCATACTGCCGGTGGCGCAGGCCCATGATCTCGCCCACCGCCGTCTGGGCCGAGACCTCCAGACACTCCGGCAGGGTCTCCCGTTCCACAATCAGCGAGTGGTAGCGGGTGGCTTCAAACGGCGACGGGATGCCCTGAAAGATGTCCTTGCCGTCATGGTAGATGAGCGACGTCTTGCCGTGCATAAGCCGGGGAGCCCGAATGACCCGGCCCCCAAAAGCCTCGCCCAAACACTGGTGCCCCAAACAGACCCCAAGGATGGGGATGCGGCCGGCAAAATGCTGAATAGCCGCCACCGAAATGCCCGCCTCTTTGGGTGAACACGGCCCCGGCGAAATGACCAACTGGCTGGGCTGCAAGGCCTCCAACCCGGCCAAATCAATGGCATCATGACGGTAGACCGCCAGCCGCGCCCCCAACATGCCCAAATATTGTACCAGATTATACGTAAAAGAATCGTAATTATCTATAACAACGAGCAGATCTGTTTCACTCAAAACCAACCCTCCTTCCCCTGAGGTCAAAGGCTAAGGCTCACCACGGCGGCCACAGGCCGCCCCATAAGGCTGGTCCCTGGCCCCTGCCCCCTGGCCACTGCCTAACCCCTATTCCCTACTCCCTTTTCCCTTTTCCCTTTTCCCTAATCCAGCCCCCGGGCCGCCATCTCCAGGGCCCGCATCATGGCCATGGCC
This sequence comes from uncultured Desulfobacca sp., assembly GCA_937958145.1. Classification (GTDB taxonomy): domain Bacteria; phylum Desulfobacterota; class Desulfobaccia; order Desulfobaccales; family Desulfobaccaceae; genus Desulfobacca. The sequence continues at coordinate 15,336 of CALGOE010000013.1, read as the reverse complement.
TTATTCACCGTCTCCTGGTACTCGCTGGCCGGATCCGAATCCGCCACGATGCCGGCCCCCACCTGCAGATAGACCTGCCCCTCGTGGACCGTCAGACTGCGGATGGTGATGCACAGGTCCATATTGCCGCTGAACCCCAGATACCCCACCGCCCCCGCATAGGGCCCCCGGCGGGTGGGCTCCAGCTCCTCAATGATCTGCATGGCCCGCACCTTCGGGGCCCCCGACACGGTCCCGGCCGGGAAGGAGGCGGCCAACACATCCAGGGCGTCTTTCCCCGCAGCCAGGCGGCCTTCCACATGGGAAACAATATGCATAACGTGGGAGTAGCGCTCCACCGCAAAGAGCTCCGTCACCTTGACGCTGCCGATTTCCGCCACCCGGCCCACGTCGTTGCGCCCCAGATCCACCAGCATGATATGTTCGGCCCGCTCTTTTGGGTCGGCCAGGAGTTCCTCTTCCAAAGCCTTGTCCTGCTCCGGCGTCTCACCCCGCCGCCGGGTCCCGGCGATGGGACGCAGCTCCACCTTGTTTTCCTCCAACCGCACCAAAATCTCCGGCGACGCCCCGGCTAAAATCAGGTCGGCCAGGTTTAAGTAAAACATGTAGGGCGAAGGATTGATACATCGCAAGGCGCGATACAAGTCAAAAGGGGCCCGCCCCCAAGGAGTGCGGAAACACTGGGACAGGACAATCTGAATGGCATCCCCCGCCGCAATATATTCTTTGGCCTGCCGCACCATGTCCTCAAACCGCTCCCGGCTGACATTTGAGACCAGCTCCACCTTGCCATCCCCGGGGCTCGGCGCCGGCATGGGCCGAGGGGCCCGCAGATCGGCAATAATCTGCGCCATGGCAGCCACGCCCTCCTCGTAAAGGCTTGCCAGGGATCGTTCCGGATCCAGGTGGACGAGAACCACAACCTTGATCGTATGGCGGACATTATCAAAAATCAGCAGGTGGTCCGCCAACACGAAAATGGCCTCCGGCATGCCGCTGTCGGCCGCGACCGTGGGCAGCCGCTCCAGATAGCGCACCATATCATAGCTCAGATAGCCCACCAACCCCCCGAAAAAGCGAGGCAGCTCCGGCAGCGACACGGCCTGGTAGCGGTTCATGATCCGGCGCAGAACGGCCAAAGGATCACCGCCATGTGGCTGCCGCTCCTCGCCGCCCGGCCTCTTCAGGATAACTTCCTCACCGGCCACCTTGACCACCAGGGACGGGTGCAGACCCAGGAAACTATAACGGCCCCATTTCTCACCGCCTTCCACACTCTCCAGGAGATAGGAGGGCTCCTGGCCGGCCAGCTTCAGATAAGCCGATACCGGCGTCTCCAAATCACCCAAAATCTCCCGATACATGGGAACCACGTTGCCCTGCCGGGCCAGAGCCGCAAAATCATGAAAATTCGGTACGATCATAACTTCCCTTTTTCCCCTTTGGCAAAATCCCCGCCGCTGGCTGACCCCTCCGGGAGCCGGACCGACGGCCACCCCGGCAAGAAAAAAAGCCGTGACCTCAACTCGGGCACGGCTCTTATACAGCCAAAAGCCGCGGCCCCCCTCGTGAGGGCCACGGCTCGACACAATCATTGCCTATCTGGACGGAGCGGCGGCGTCACCTCACGAGCACGCAGGGCACCACCAGCACCAGTTCTTGTAACAGATCATCATACAGCTTTCATATAAAAATCACCGGCGCCTGTCAAGACTTTTTTCATGCAAGGCCAGCCCGGGTTCCTGGCCCCCATTGCTCATAGCTTGCTCAGATTGTCGCCGATCTCTTTGGCCGCAGCCATGGTCTCGGGGCTGAGATCATACGGCGCCGCCCCCTGCAGATCGGCCTCAATGACCTTGTCATCAAACGGCATGAATCCTAAAAACTGGAACTCCGGCAAGCTTTTAAGAAGGAACTCCTTGTCCTGCGGGCCGCGGATCTTATTGCCCACCAGGACGATGCGGGTGACGCCAATGTCCTGAGCCAGGTCTTTGACGTGTTGCGCCGTTTCAATGCTGCGCCGGCCCGGCTCCACCACCACGATGAGCCTGTCCACGCTCCTGGCGGTGGCCCGGCCCAGATGTTCAATCCCGGCCTCCATGTCCATGATCACCACTTCATCTCGAAACAGCACCAGGTGGGTGATCAGCGACCGGAGCAGGACGCTCTCCGGACAGATGCAACCGCTGCCCCCCTTTTTAACCCCCCCCAGAACCATGAGCTTGACGCCGTTGAGGTTGAGGGAAAATTTATCCGGGATGTCATCAACCTTAGGGTTCAACTTGAAAAAACCACCCATCTTGCCCGGCGTCGACTCGGTCCGCTCGGCCACCAACTCCTTCATTTCTGATATGGGCCTGATATTCTCAGGATGGGGCACCCCCAGCGCCGACGCCAGATTGGCATCCGGATCGGCATCAATGGCCAATACTTTTTTCCCTTGATCCTTAAAGTATTTTATCAGGAGGGCCGATAACGTCGTTTTACCGACCCCGCCTTTGCCACTCACGGCAATCTTCATGACTGCTTCCTTTCTTACCCAGGCGATGTGGCCGCGCCAATGCTGACCAGATTCTTCTTTTTTAACCTAAGGACCCAGGCCCTCCTTTTCAAGGGTCGGACCTGCCCCGGCAGCGGCAAACCTTGCCTGAGCAGCACCCCCGTGGTAGGATGCTTACAGAATGAACGTCCGGGGGTCCTGCAGAACCGCCCCCCTTGTCCTTGGGAGCAAAGCTGAGCCAACTCATGGAACAGAAAGAAAAAAGCCCTATTCCCTCTTCCCTTTTCCCTAAGAGGACTTATTATGACCGATTCCTATACCCCCCTGTCACCGGAGCAGGAGGCGGCCGTCCGGGCCCGTATCAACAACAACCCCTTCATTGCCAGTATGGGCATCCAGGTACCCGCCTTGGGTCTGGGCTACGCCCACTTTGTCATGCCTTTCCAACCGGGGCTGGCCAACTCCATCGGGCTGTTGCAAGGCGGCATGATCGCAGCCCTGGCAGATGAGGCCGTGGCGTATGCCCTCTGGTCTTTGGTGCCGGCGGGAGAATTGATCAGCACGGTGGAACTGAAAGTCAATTTCCTGGCCCCGGTGCGCCAGGGACCCATCGCGGCCAAGGCCCGCATTGCCAAGCGGGGCCGGACCATCTCTCTGGGGGAGGTGGAGGTGCACGAAGGTGAGCAGCTCGTGGCCAAAGGCCTGTTTACCTATATCCACCTGCCGCCGCGGCCACCAGCCTAATCAAACTGGTAAAAGGTGCGATCCCGATTGAGCAGCTGCGCCCCCTCCGGTTGGATAAGGACCATATCCTCCAGGCGGACGCCGCCCCAATCCGGCAGATAAATCCCCGGCTCCACCGTGGTGATCATGCCCGCCTGCAAGGTCACGGCCCGCTCTTGGACCGGACTCAGGCTCGGATGCTCGTGCACCGCCAGCCCCACGCCGTGCCCCAGGGAATGGCCAAAGGCCTCCCCGTACCCGGCCGCAACAATGACCTGCCGGGCCAAGCCGTCGGCTTCATGGGTCATCATCCCGGCCCTGATGCCGGCCTCCGCCGCCAATTGGGCCCGCCGCACGATGGCATAGATCTCTTTGAATCTGACGTCGGGCTCGCCCAGATAAAAGGTCCGGGTCATATCCGAGCAATACCCCTGATAAACTGCACCCATGTCAATGATGATCGGTTCGCCGGTCTGCAGGCGCCGCTCCCCGGGATGGTGATGGGGTCGGGCAGCATTCTTGCCCGCCGCCACCATGGGCGGAAAAGACGGCCCTTCGGCTCCCGCCTCCCGCAGTGCCTGTTCCAGGCGCCAGGCCACTTCCCCCTCGGTCAGACCGGCCCGCAGGGTGGCGCCCACCTGCGCCAGGACCCTTTCGGTGATGGCCAGGGACCGGCGGATCAGACTGATCTCTTCCTGGTCTTTCACCGCCCGCAGCTGCTCCACCACATTTTCCAAAGGGCGCCACTCTATCTGCAGCCCCGCCGCCTCTGCCTCCTGGCTGATCTTTTGATAGGTGCCATAGGTGAGAAACGGCGCCTCAAAACCCAGGCGGCCGACCCCCAGCTGCCGCACCAGCTCCACCAGCAGTTTGGCCATGCCTTGCCCATAGATCTGGACAGAAAAGCCGGGGGCTTCGGCCTGAGCCCACTCCCGGTAGCGGAAATCGGTGAGCAGAAAAGCCGCGTCCTGGCCGATCAAAAGAAACCCGCTGGATTCATTGAGATGGCTGTCCGTGGCCGAAAAGCCGCTCAGATAACGGCGGTTTTCCGGGCACGAGACCAAAATGCCGTCCAGGCCCTGTTCCTTCAGGACCTGGCGCAGCAGGGTCAGCCGCTGCTGATATACCCTCATTGTCATCGTTCCACCCACCTCACGCCGCCTTCTCGCTCCCTGGTTAGTTCTCCTGCCCTGCCGCTCTGAGCTTTTTTACGGCTTCAGTAACTCCCTGATCAGCAGCTCGGCTTTTTCCACAAACAGGCCGGTGTGCTCGGCGGCAAATTCATTGAAACGACGCGCCGGGCTGGCAGTTTGACGCCGGGAATCGTAGAGCACAAACGGCACCGGCTCCGGGGAGTGGGTCCGAAGGCTCAGAGGCGTGCGGTGGTCCGGCAGCAGCAAAAGACGGTGTGGTCCCAACAGTTGCAGACCCTCCCGCATGGGGCCCACCACCCGATAATCAAAGTCCTCGATGGCCTGCAGTTTACTCGGCAAATCCCCGCTGTGGCCAGCTTCATCGGGTGCCTCCACATGGAGATAGACAAAATCCATGGTCTCCAGGGCCTCGAGAGCCGCCGCCACCTTGCCGGCATAGTTCGTGTCAAGATAACCGGTGGCGCCCGGCACGAGGATCGGCTTCAGACCCGCATAGATGCCGATGCCCCGCATCAGGTCAACCGCAGAAATGACGGCCCCGGTGAGGCCGAAGCGCTCCTGCACCGTGGGCATCTGCGGCGCCCGGCCTTGTCCCCACAGCCAAATAGAAGTGGCCGGTTTCTGGCCCCGCTCCCGGCGCATCTGGTTCACCGGATGGTCGGCCAATACCGGCCAGGAGGCCTTCATCAGCTCCAAAAGGGGCTTTTCCCGCCCCTGACCGGCCAAGTATTCCCGCACGCTCTGCCCGGAAAGATCATGGGGCGGAAAGGTCCGCCAGTTTTCCTGGCCGCCCTGCCAGACCAGCAGATGTCGGTAGCTGACCCCCGGATAAAACCGCCGCGAGCCGTTGCCCATGCTCTGATTGATGCTGATAATCAGCTCCCTGGCCTCGTTGCTGTCAATATGCCCGGCGCTGTAATCCTCCATCACGATATCACCGTCGGGCGTATGCCGCAGGGTGACCAGATTGCAGCGGAAAGCCACCTCATTGGCGGCCAAACTCACCCCCAGGCTGGCCGCCTCCAGGGGCGCCCGCCCGGTGTGGTACACCTGGGGATCATAGCCCATGATGGCCAGATTGGCCACATCACTCCCCGGTTCCATACCCTCCGGAATGGTGCGCACCAAACCCAGTTCGCCATGGGTTGCCAGAAAGTCCATATTGGGAGTTTTGGCCGCCGCCAACGGTGTGCGGCCATTCAGTTCGCCTATCGGATAATCGGCCATGCCATCGCCGATGAGAATGACGTATTTCATCTCTGCCTCAATTCTGTCCCCGCCGCGGCTGCGTCCCGGCATTCCCGGCGCCCGGCCAGGTCCTTCCACCTCAAAAGGCCCAGGACTGGAATAAAATAAAAATTATTCTATCAAAATTTTCCTGAGCGCGACAAAATATTTGGCCACTCGCCCCGCCGCGCCTCGCTGCAACCGATTTCAGGGCCCAACTTGACAGCGGCTCTGACCCACGTTACATTATCTCCTAAAGGTTACATGAAGTAACTGTTTGGCATTTTTTTCTCTCAACACTCCACGAAGGGGGACCAGATCATGAAGATCAAGAAAGTGGCGAAAGCCGCCCACGGTCTGTGTAAGTGCAAGAAATCCTGCTAAGTTTCTCAACTGCCAAGACCATGAGGGACGCCGGCGCGTCCCTTTTTTATTGGCAAATCCGCCGTCACCATCGATAATATCTGCGAGTTTTTGAGGCTCGTCATGCTACGCCAGACCGTTTGCCAGCCGTTTTGTGCCTTCTTTCAACCGGAAAAAACCGAGGCCGAAAAATGCCTGGCCGCCGAGCTCCTGTCCTTCTGGAGCCAACGTGACGCCAATCTCCAGCAGGCCTTGGCGCTGGCCGCCGGCATGGCCTCGGCAAACCCCGCCACCCGGTCAGCTCCGCCCCAGGAACTTGACGGCCGGCCCCGGCAGTGGTCATTTCTTTCAGAACAGATCTGCTCCCGCTGCGTTTTCCGGCGCCACGGCTGCGATTTTGCCGCCGGCGACCAAAATGCCCCACCCTGCGGCGGTTTCCTGGCTTTGAGCCATCTGCTGGCTGCCCAACTGACCTCTCGCGCCCAACTTCTCAGCGCCAGGGACCAATTTCTGGCGCAATGCTTTCTGCGGCTGGCCGAACACGTCTCCTTGCGCCTCTTGGAGACCCCCCATCTCTATGACCGCGCCGCCGATGAACTCTATGAAGTGGATGAAACCGGCTTCGCCTGGCTGGCCCGTTGCCACGGCACCACCCCCGGTCTGGCCCCCCTGGCCGACCGGGAGTTTCTCGACTTTCTCCTGGCCGAATCTCTGCTGGCCTGCCTGGCCTCTCCCCGCCCCCGGCCCCTGCACTGGCGCCAAGCACCCTTCCCCTCCCTGCGCTACCTGGAGGTGCTCCTTACCGACCGGTGCAATCTGCGCTGTCGCCATTGTTATTTAGGGGAGGCGGGGGAAGCGGAGCTGCCCCTGGCCGCGGTTTTGGCTGCCCTGACCGAATTTCACGAGATGCAGGGCCTGCGGGTGCTCCTCTCCGGCGGCGAACCGCTCCTGTATACCTCGTGGCAGGAGCTGAACGAACGCCTGCCGGAGTTTGAGCTCCGTTTTGTCCTCTTGACCAATGGTCTTCTCCTGAGTGATGAAATTATACGGCACCTGCAGGTCCATGAGGTCCAGCTCAGCCTGGACGGTTTGGCCCAGGGCCATGATTTTATCCGGGGGCCAGGAACCTGGCGGAAAACCGTGGACCGGCTGGAGACCCTTTTAAAACATGGCATTACCGTCTCGGTGGCCACCATGATCCATCAAGGCAACCTGGCGGAACTCCCCCATCTGCACACCTGGCTGCAGGGACTGGGGATTCGCGAGTGGAACCTGGACATCCCCTGTCCCAGCGGCCGGCTGGCCAAACACCCGGAGATCTGGGTGGACCCCCTGGAAGGGGCACCTTATCTGGACCTGGCCTTTGGTGGCTCCGACCACGGCAGCAGCGGCGACTTTGCCTGCGGCCGACATCTGGCCGCGGTCTTGCCCAACGGCACTGTCGCCAAATGTGGGCTCTTTGCCGAACAGCCCCTGGGACGGCTGGACGAAGGGCTGGAAACCTGTTGGCTGCGCCTCCGGCACCTCCGGCTCCAAGACCTGGGCTGCGCCCCCTGCCCCCAGGTTCAGGATTGCCGGGGCGGCTGTCGGTTTCGGGCCGGCTGCGGCCTGGACCCCGATCCCATCATGTGCGCCCGCTATGGCGTGGACCCTCAAACCTTCAGGAGGACATAACCCAGGGACAAGGAGAGGTCCTGGTGCGGCAACGGCAGCAACCTCAACCCGGCAATCATGGATCTCCGACTCTGCCAGGGCCGGGCCATTCCTGATAACACCGGCTGCCGGCCGCAAGACTGAATAGCCTGTAACAGCAGCCGAAAAACCCATCAAAGGAGACAGATATGGTGCAGACGTACGATTGCTTGATGCGAGCCAAGGCCGAGGGCGGCGAAACCGTCCTGGGCAGCCAGGAACTGGAAACTCATGCCTGTTATCTGATTTATGGCATCCTCGAGCCCGGCCAGAAAGGCCGCCAGATCAATCCGGGCCCCGGCCACGAGGAGATCTTCTGCGTCGTTGCCGGGGTGGTCACCCTGGTCGGACCCGACGGCAGCCAGAACATCAAGTTGGGAGAGGCCTTTTATCTCAAAGGCGACGTGACCTACACCCTGGAGAATAATCAAAAAATGCCGGCAGTCTACATCGCCGCCGGCGGCCATAGCGCAGGCGGCCACCAACACTAATTTCCCGAGGCGGCCCGGTCTGGTTGACCGCTGCCGCCTTGGCCAAAGGTGACCAGGACATGACAACGAATGACTTCAGCCGTTTTGACCGGCCGGAAATCCTGCAGGTGCTCTTTCATCCCCGGCCCGAATTCAGCGGCCTCTTCGGCGGCGGCCTAAGCGCCGGCCTGGACGTCATGATTCCCGTGGCAGATAACATCGCCATAGGCGGCCGTTTTCACCTGACCGCAGCCGAAGCGCCGAATATTCTCTTTTTCCACGGCAACGGCGAGATCGTGGCCGATTATGACGAGATGGGCCCCCTTTACAACCGCTTGCGGCTGAATTTCCTGCCGGTGGATTATCGCGGCTACGGCCGCTCCGGCGGACAGCCCACCGTCGCCGCCATGATGCAAGATTGCCATACCATCCTCAACTTTGTCACCGGCTGGCTCCCGGCCCACGGCTACACCGGCCCCCTCCTGCTCATGGGCCGTTCCCTGGGCAGCGCCTCGGTGCTGGAACTGGCCGCCAGCCATCCTGAACAGGTGGCCGGCTTGATCATTGAAAGCGGTTTTGCCTTGGCCGGACCTCTGCTGCAGCTTCTGGGCCTCAATCCCCAAGCCCTGGGCTTTACCGAGGAGGCGGGATTCAATCACCTGGCCAAGATCAGGACCTGGCACAAACCACTCCTGATCATCCATGCCCAGTTTGACCACATCATCCCCTTCAGCGACGCCCAGGCCCTGTATGATGCCTGTCCGTCCCGGGAAAAAACCCTGGTGCCCATACCGGGGGCGAACCACAACGACCTGTTCCTCGTGGGCCTGGAGCAATACCTGCAAGCCATCGCCACTTTTGCGGCCACGGTCAGTTCGGGGAAAACTTAAAGGAGGCCTGGCTTGATCGGCGGCCCGCGCCGCCGTCTCAGCTTACCCGCACCTCGGGGCCAAAGAGGCCGGAGAGGCAGCGGAACCGCCCTTGGCGGGAGACCGGCAGTTCCAGCCCCTGAGCCAGATATACTTCGCCGGCCGCCGGATCAATGATAATACTGTTGATGTCGCAAGGATTGGCAATGAGCGGATCGCCCAGGATCTCCTGGGCCCGGGGAATATCCAGGGAGGCAGAGGACAACAGTTCCCTGAGGCGCTGGTCGCGTCTCAGACTGTAGTCCGTGGAAAAACAGTAATTGTCCAACGGCGACAGCGGCGGCCGTCGGAAGGCGGGACCCCGCCAGGCTTGCATACCAGGAGATTGATAGTGATTGGTGGCCGTAAGAACGCCGTCCTGGGGTACCCGGACCCGCCGCTGACGGGCTGAGACCTCCAACAACAGGGCTTCCCGGGGTGCAACCAACAGCAGATTGGCCCCCAAGGTCCCTGGCAGACTGGCGATCCGGGCCGCCACCTCCAGCACCGTACCATGCTGCTGCAAGGCCAGGCGGTTGCGCAAACCGGCAGGAACTCCGGCCAACGAGACATCCGTCGTGGCCGCAGTCAACTGCCCCAGGGCTACCTGAGAACGGTTCAGGCCGGTACAGACGCCGATATAACCCGGCCACGCCACAGACATCAGGGCCTCGCCCTCAGTCGGGAAAAACACCAGAACCGTATTATACCGGCACATAATCTCGGCAAAGAGGGGATAATCCAGGTTCCGCCCCAGAATAAAGGTGCCGGGGCCACTGTTCCTTAACGGCGCCACAAAGGTGGAACAGCGGGGAATATTATTTAACAGATCGTCCAAAACGTTGATAAAGAGGATGAAGCTGCTGTGTACCCCGGCCCCCTGGGCCAACGCCTGCATCTCCTCCCACAGCGGCGCCGGGAGAAATGGACGGAAGCGCCAGGCCATGAGGCAGATGAGCAGATAGAGAGGCAGAGCCCCGAGGCCCAGAGACAGGCGCCCCAGATAACGCAAAAATTCCCGGCGCAACCGGCTGATCTGGCTGCCCAGGAGACGACCATGCGCCTGGCCCATCGCCGTGGGAGTACCCGCCAGGCGGACGATCTGCAAACCCGGTTCCTGCAAAAGAATGGAAGAGGAAGGCACGTTATCTTCCCTGCACCAGCAGAAAATTCTGAACGGATGTGGTTGGCGTCAAACAGCAGGAAAAGGCAAATGGACAGGAATCGAGAAAGAGGATGGTCGGGACGACTGGATTTGAACCAGCGACCCCAGCGTCCCGAACGCTGTGCTCTACCAGGCTGAGCCACGTCCCGACAGTTTGTTTGTATCCCAAAGTCCGTCGCCGAGCAAGCAAAATTTATCCGCAAACCACAAGAAGCAGTGACGACGGCACCAAAACCCGGCCGCCACCACGTCAACCCACCCAAGGGAGGGACCCCTTGGTCACCCGAATCGGTAATTATTATGAGGAAATTTTCTTTGGATGTCAATATTTCCTTACCGGAAAGTACGGAATCAGCCAAAATCCTTGACCAATTCCTGGTCGCCGGCGGCCCCGCAGAGCGGCAGCTACCCCCCCGAGGCGCCGGCCGCAACCAGGATGTTGCCTTTGGAGACCACCGTGGCTTATCTTAATCTCCTGCAAGTCTGCCTGCTCGCCCTCGCCTGCCTGCTGGGCTGCCAAACCGCCTCAGATAGTTCCTTGCCAGCCGCCGCCGCAGACACCGGACCGGCCTATGGCGATATTTTCATCGACGGCACCATCGGCGATGCCAGCACCCTGATCCCGCCCCTGGCCTCCGATTCCGCCTCCCACGAAATCGCCTCTCTGGTCTATAACGGCTTGGTGAAATATAACGGCGACCTGCAGCACATCGGCGATCTGGCCGAAAGTTGGGAGATCTCCCCCGACGGCCTGACCATTACTTTTAAACTGCGGCGGGGCGTCCGCTGGCACGACGGCGCGCCTTTTACCGCCCATGACGCCTTGTTCACCTACCAGGTTATGGTTGATCCCCAGACGCCCACCGCCTATGCCGGAGACTACAAACAGGTGGCCAAGGCCGAGGCCGTGGATGATTACACCTTTCGCGTCACCTATCCCAAGCCTTTTGCGCCGGCCCTGGGGAGTTGGGGCTTGGCCATGCTGCCCAGGCACCTGCTGGCCGGACAGGACATTACCCGCTCCCCCTTGGCCCGCCACCCCATCGGCACCGGCCCTTTCCGTTTTAAGTCCTGGAAAACCCAGGACCGCATCATTTTGACCCATAACCCCGATTATTTCGAGGGCCGGCCTTATTTCAACGGTTACATCGCCATGGTGAAACCGGATCAATACACCATCTTCAACGAGCTCAAAGCCGGGAATATCGACCGCATGGGACTGACGCCGCTGCAATACACCCGGCAGACCGATTACCCCAAGTTTCAGAAGATGTTCAACAAATATCGCTACACCGCCTTTGCCTACACCTACTTGGGCTACAATCTGGAAGACCCGAAATTCAAAGACGTGCGCGTCCGCCAGGCGCTGACCTCGGCCATCAACAAGCAGGAAATCATTGACGGCGTCCTCCTGGGCCTGGCGGTCCCGGCCACCGGTCCCTACAAGCCCGGCACCTGGTTTTATAATCCCCGGGTCCAGGATTTCTCCTTTGATCCGGAGCGGGCCAAAGCCCTGCTGGCCGCCGCCGGCTGGCGGCTGAACGCCCAGGGTATTCAGGAAAAAGAGGGCCAGCCCTTTGAGTTCACCATCCTCACCAATCAGGGCAATGAGGTCCGGGTCCGCACCGCCGAGATCATCCAGCGCCGGCTCCGGGAGGTGGGCATCCTGGTGAAAATCCGCACCGTGGAATGGGCCGCCTTCATTAAAGATTTTATCGAAAAGAGGCGGTTCGAAGCCGTCCTCCTGGGCTGGACGACCGGCCAGGACCCCGATATCTTTGATATCTGGCACTCCTCCAAGACCAATCCCGGCGAACTGAATTTCATCCAGTACAAAAACCCGGAGGTGGACCGGTTGCTGGAAGAGGGACGACACACCTTTGACCAGGCCAAGCGGCAGGCCTGCTACTTCCAGCTCCAGGAAATCCTGGCCCACGACCAACCGTATACCTTTCTCTTCGTGCCCGAGGCCCTGCCGGCAGTGAGCAGCCGCGTCCACGGCATCAAACCGGCCCCGGCCGGGATCAGTTATAATTTCATCAAGTGGTATGTCCCGGCGGGAATGCAGAAACATCGCTTCAGTTTAGATTAAGACACCGGCCGAGTCCTACCGGGAGAGAGCCGGAACCTTTCTTATCTCATTGCCTTCCCGCCCTTAGTGCTTTACAATATAGGCGCCTCGCCTTGGCAATCCCGCCGGGCTCCACCTGTTATTCTGACCAGGCAAAGGGAGAACTGCAGCATGCAGCGATACAAACGGTGGCTTTTGACCCTGATCCTCATCCCCCTGGGATTGGTAGGGGCGTATGTCCTGTTTGGCATAGTCTTTACCGATTTCCTCGTGGAACTCTGGTGGCACCGCAGCGTCGGCTACGAACGCTTCTTTTGGCTCAGGCTCGGCTATCGTTATCTTATCTTTGTCTTGACCACCCTTTCCTTCTTCTTCTTCTTCTTTCTCAATTTTTGGGTGGGCTCCCGTTATCTGGGCCGGGTCCAACCCGCTGATCAGGCTGAGGCCGCCACCTCTCGCTACCGTCATCTTGTGCAAAGATTCCGCACCGGCTCCATGCGGGTCTATGTTCCTTTCAGTCTCTTTCTGGGTATCCTGGTGGCCTGGCCTCTCTACCAACGCTGGGAAGAGACCCTCCTCTTTCTCTTTGCTCCCGCCACCGCCGTCGCCGACCAGTATTTCGGCCAAGACATCAGTTTTTATCTCTTTTCCCTCCCCATTCTCAGGTTGCTGCTGCGGGAGTGGCTCATCACCGTGACCCTCTTGATCATCGGTCTGGCCCTGCTCTACTGGCTGGAAAGCCGCATGCTCTCCAAAGTGGAAGAGCAGATCCCCAAAGGGGCCAAAACCCATGTCCTGTTCCTGATCGGCCTGCTCTTCTTTCTTTGCCTCTGGTGGGTCTTCCTGGAGCGGTATAAATTAGTCTACAGTCAGGACCGCCTGCCTCTCTTTTTTGGCCCCGGCTTTGTGGAGATGCGCCTGCTCCTGCCGCTCCTCTACGCCATCATCATCGGCCTGGTGGCCGTGGCCATCAGCTTGGTCCTCTACCTCAGCACGGGCCAAAAAGTACGGTTTCTCATCGGCAGCGCCGTTTTCCTGCTGGCCGTGGTCGGTCTGCGCTACAGCCAGTTTCTGCCGGACCTGGTGCAACGTTATATCGTCAAACCCAATGAAATCACCCGGGAGGCACCCTTTATCCAGAAAAATATCGACGCCACCCGCCACGCCTATAACGTTCATCAGGTGGAAATCCGGGAAGACCCCATCACCGACGGCGAGGCCGGCGCCCGGGTCAGCAAGATCGGCGCCAGCCTGCGCAATATCCCGGTCTGGGACAAAGAAGTCCTCATCGACGTCTTTGCCCAGCTCCAGCAGTTGCGGACGTATTATGAATTTACCGGCATCAGCGTCGACCGCTATCTGGTCCGCAACCAATTGCAACAGGTTTATCTGGCAGCCCGAGAGCTCAACCTCGACGCCCTCCCCGCCGGCGCCCGCAACTGGATCAACGAACGCCTGAAATATACCCATGGCTTCGGGGTGGTCATGACCCCCGCCGCCCAAGGCGGCGATGAACCTTTGCATTGGTTTATCCGGGGCATCCCGCCCACCACCGAATACGGCTTGGAACTGGGCCAACAGGCCATCTATTACGGCCGGGCCCACCTGGCGCCGGTAATTTCACCTAACGATGTCCGGGAAATGGGTTACCCGGTGGGCGATACCACCACCGAATACAGCTATACCGGCAAAGGCGGCGTCCCCATCAACAATATCTTCCGCAAACTGATCTTTGCCATTTACTTTGGCGAAAAAGACATCTTCTTTACCACCAAGACCAACCGCGACAGCCGCATGCTCTTCCGCCGCAACATTGTCGACGCCGTCAAGGCCCTGACCCCCTTCTTTATTCTGGACCGCGATCCCTATCTGGTGGTCACCCCCGAAGGGCTTTTTTGGATTCAGGATGCCTATACCATTTCCAGCCTCTATCCAGGCTCCCAACCCCATCCCCTGGGTTTCAATTATATCCGCAATTCCGTCAAGATCGTCATCGACGCCTACAACGGCAGCGTGGATTTTTACCTCTTCGAACCAACCGATCCCATCGCCCGGGCCTACCAGCGCATCTACCCCGGCTTGTTAAAAAATAAAGAAGCCATGCCCACGGCCCTTAAACCCCACGTCCGCTACCCCCGGGACCTGTTTGATATCCAGTTGGAAATCTACCGCAAGTACCATCAGACCGTGGAAGAATTTTATAAACAGGAAGATTTGTGGGAATTTCCAATGCTGGATCGAGGGCCCCGGGGCGGCCGGGTCTACCCCTATTACCTGACCTTGAACCTCATCGACCCGGACCGGACCGACTTCCTGCTCCTCTGCCCCATGACCCCGAAGGCCCGGGCCAACCTGCGGGCCCTGGTGGTGGTGGGCTGCGACCCGCCTCACTACGGCAAACTCATCGTCTACACCTTCCCCAAAGGTTCCATCTTTTTGGGCCCCTCCCAGGTTGACGCCATCATCGACCAGGATACCCAGGTATCCTCCCAATTCACCCTGTGGAACCAGATGGGGTCGCAAGTGGAGCGAGGGCGCATGATCGTCGTCCCGGTCATGGGATCGCTGGTGTATATCCAATCGGTCTACCTCAAGGCGGAAAGCACCCTGCGGATCCCCCAACTGAAGCGCCTGATTGTGGTCAAAAATGACATGGTCGTCATGGAGCCGACTTTGGAGGAAGGCTTCGCCCGTTTGGAGGAGCGTCTCCAGTCCCAGGCCGAGCGGACCCGCCGACGCCTGCGGGATATCACCCCAGAGGCTGATACGCAACCGGCTTCACCCGAAGCCCAACCCCCGGCACCCCCCTCAGGCGAGCCGCCAACCGTACCTGAGCCACCGGCAAAACCCTAACCTCAGGGTTGGGGGAGGGGTTTGCGGAAAGGGGGCAGGGGGCTCGCCCCCTGGTCCCCTCACCTGCAGGACTCTCTCAGCAGCCTGCTACTGCCCTGGCCACCAGGAACCTTCCCAGACCCCAATGGGCAGGTCTTTGCGGGTGCGCCGCCACAAATACCAGGCCAACACCAAAAAGACGAGGTTGGGCAGCCAAGGCGCCAGGGACGG
>CALGOE010000012.1 GCA_937958145.1 uncultured Desulfobacca sp. | reverse complement strand
TTGCCGCTGCCGTTGGGGCCGATGAGGCCCAGGTGGTCTTCAGGTCTGAGTTGAAAACTGAAGTCCTGCAAGACCGGCTTGTTTGCGCCGGGATAGGCGAAGGTGATATTTTCAAGGCGAATCAGCGGTTCAGACATGGGGTCCTCAGATCAAAGGGGGCTGCTGCCAGGCCGCCCAGAGGATCATTATTAAGGCAAGCAAAGAAGCGCCCAGAAAGAGGGAATCCCGACGCTGCCAGGAGAAGGTTCTGAGGCTGTAAAAGACCCCCCGGAAGCCCCGGCAGAGCATGGCCTGGAAGACCCGCTCGGCCCGGTCGGCGCTGCGCACCAGCAGCATGGCGGCCAGGTAGGCATAGGAACGGTAGGTGTGCATGTTGGTGCCGGGCCGAAAGCCCCGAATCTTCATGGCCGTCAGCAGCCGCTGGTATTCTTCCTCAAAAACATAGAGATAGCGGTAGGTGAAGAGCAGCAGGTGGCAGAGTTTCCTGGGCAGCTTCAGGCTGTGCAAAGCCTGCCCCAGGGTCACCACCGGCACCGTGGCGATGAGGGCCATGAGGCCGATGACAATGGCATTGGATTTCATCGTGATGAGCCCTGTGAAAAAAATTCCCTCCCGGCTGGCTGTTAAAGGTCCCACGTTCAGAAGCGGCGCTCCGGGGTAGCTGAAGGGCAGCACCAGCCACAGGAAGAGGATGAAGCTGTTCACCGCCAACAACTTGCCCATGACTTTTTTGGCCGGCAACTGGGCCAGCAGCAGCCACAGCAAGGCCAGGGCCAAGCCGCCCAGGACTGCCGCCAGGGATTGGACTACCGCCACTATCATGGCAAAAAGGGCGGCGACGATGATCTTGCCCCGGGGGTCCAGGCGGTGGGCCAGGGAATCGCCCTCGGAAAACGGTTCGGCTATGCCGCTCACGACTTCCCCTGTCTCTTGCTGAGGAAATAGGCCCAAAGGCCGAAGATCCCCAGGATATAGCCCAAACCGCCGATGACGTCGGTCAGGGAGGTGCGGTGCATTGTCAGTTCAGCCAGCATTTCTTTGACCGGCGCCAATTCCCGGGCCACGGCCCGGCTCACGGCCTCCTCCAGGGCCTGGGCGTCCACGGGCTGGGCTGTCGCTGGCGGGCTCGCCGGGCTGGCAACGGCGGCCGGGGCCGCGGTTGCTGGTGCCGACGGTGCCGGGACAGCAGGGACGCCAGCCGCGGCCCCGGGGAGATATTTCTCCGCCTTGAGCAGCCATTCCCCTTTATGCCCCATGCCGGCCTCCACCACAATCAGCAGATCCAGCCTCTGCGCTACCGCCTCGGGGGGGATGGGACAGGCAAACTTCCCCAGGGCGTCGGTCTGGCCGGTGATCAGGACCTTCCCCGACTGCTTATCACTGATCAGGACCTTGCCCTCTTTGACCGGCGTGTCCGGTACCAGCTTGCTTTCAATATGGATGTTTTGGCCCTCGGCATAGGCAAAGACCAGGACGCGATGGGCCCAGGCCGGCGTGGCGCTGACCAGCAACACGAGCAGCAGGCCTGCCCAGACAGATTTTTTTGCGGCTGTCAGACAATATCTCCGCATAGGTTCCCGCCTTCTTTGGTAGCGCCGACCTCCCGGTCGGCGTTCCTTTGCTCAATATTCAGGCCGCACAATACGTCCTGGGTCCGATCCCAGTAGCGCCGACCTCCAGGTCGGCGTTCGCCATGTGACGATTTTCGCCTTTCCGGATCTAGCCATACAATCTGGCCAGCAACGTAGCGCCGACCTCCCGGTCGGCATCCCTTTGCTTGGGAATTCCACCCTCTCAAGAATCAACCATACAATTTAGCCAGCAACGCCGGCTGGGTCTTTTTGAAATACTGAAAGACAAATAAGGTCACCAGGCCCTCAATGATCATCCCCGGCAGGTGGGCCAGCAGGGCCAACTGCGCCGCCGGCCAGAAAGCCTCGCCGGAAAAAAGAAGGGCTGCAGCCATCAGCACGCCGCTGAGCAGGATGGCCGTGAAGCCGCAGGCAAAGGCAGCCACCGAGGCGATGGGGCCCTGCTGGCGCAACAGCGGCTGAAAAACATAATAGGCAATAAGCGCGGGAGCCGCCATGATGACCGTATTGACGCCCAGAACCGTGAGACCGCCGAACTGAAAAAGCAGGGCCTGCAAAAACAGGGCAATGAGGATGGCCGGCACCGCCACCCAGCCCAGAAGCAGGCCCATGAGGCCGTTCAAAACCAGATGGGCCCCCACCGGTCCCACCGGCACATGAATGAGGGTGGCCACAAAAAAGGCGGCGGAGAGGATGGCCACCCGGGGGATGGCCTCGTAATCCATTTTCTTCAGGCCAATGGCGGCCCCGGCCGCAGCCAGAGCCGCACCCCCGGCCAGGACGGCGGGGCTTAATACCCCTTCGGAGATATGCATGACGCATTTACCTTTCCTGCCGCAAACAAAAAGGCCATCAAGGCATAGTCCTCCCCTGAGGAGATTCGATAGCCTTCTTCGATAGCCTTCATGGCCTGATGAGTTCTTACTGGCAGAACGTATTTCCCGGAGGTCCACCTCCGGCTTGTTTGTTTATATATATAAAAAGGGCCAAGATGGCAAGGGGGCGAAAACTGCCGCCAAGCTTACTTTGCCTCCAAAATAATCTTGTGTTCACCCAAACGGAGCTGGTAAAAGGCGGCCTTGACCACTTTCTGTTCGCCGAAAATGCTCACCAGCCGCAGGCCGTCGCCCTCCGGTTCAATGATATCCACATCCGGCAGGAGAACCTCCTCCCGGCCATTTTTCAAGATATATGCCGTCGCCTCACACATGAGAGTCTTGCCTCCTTCTTCTGCCCAAAGACAGAGCGGTGCTCTAGACAAAAAAAAACCACGAAAGAACGGCGCCTTGCCAGCGCCCTTGCCTTCATGGCGGATTATTCCGGGGCCTTGCACACCGTCTCCTGACGGTATGCTTTTATATATCGCCTGTGGGTAAGTCTTGTCAAGAGAGCAGGGCCAGGGAGAATAATTTTTCCTGTCAGCAGTTGATAAGCAATTGCAAGCAAAAAAGTATAAAAATATATCTTGCCCACAAAAAAAGTTTGCTACTACCTGAAGGGGGAAGCGGTGCCAGCTCCCTGGGGACCGGATCACGTTGATCTCCTCTCCCTTTTCAAGTTACTGAAGCAGATTCTCAATCTCAAAGATAAG
>CALGOE010000011.1 GCA_937958145.1 uncultured Desulfobacca sp. | reverse complement strand
GGGCCGAGTTCCGAGCGGCCGGTAAGGATCAAAGCGGCCAGGTCGGTTTGGTAAGAAGGGGCTTTGACAAGAAAAACTGCTTCTTGCCACCGGGGCCGCAGGAATTTCCGCCCCATTTTCCCCAGGAGGTAACCACTGGCGACCACTCCCGTGCCCACCAAGAATCGGCGCAAGAAAGTGCGGCGTGAGATACTCATATCGTTAGGCCATTTTCCTGTAACACATTGGCTGAAGAGTCTGAATATCTGGTCGAGCCCAAGATTGGACAATACCCGGGGCGGGCTATCCAGGCCAAGGCCAGGAGGGCCAGGGCGACGGTGTCATAGGTGCCATAGCGGTCTTGGCGCTGCCAGCATTCCTTGAGCCACTGGGCCGCGGCTGGGGGCCTGGCTTCCCAGGCCGTCAGACCCCACAGGCCCCAGCACAAGGACAGCGGGGTGCGAATCTCGGCCACCCTCTTGGCCAGATAGGCCAGGCTTGCTGCAACCTCGGCCTTGGCGATTTGACCGGCCAAGGCCGTTAGGGCAGCGCCGGTGGTTTCGGGCATGGGAAACAGGGTTTGCCCGAAGACGGTGGTATTGCCGTAATTCCAGCCGCCACCGGGCAGTTGCCGATCCAACAGGAGACGCTTGGCTTCTTCTACCCGCGCCTGCCCGCCAGAGCCTGCCGCTGTGAGCGCGATGATTGCCAGGGAGGTGGGCATGACCCAGGAATGGGTGCCATCGATCCACGGCCAGCCCTTGAGGGTGGAATCATGGCCAAAGGGTGAATCAGGCTTTTTTGGGAAATGTCGGCCGCTGTTGTTGAGGAGAAAATGTACGGCTTTGGACTGCTGGGCGGAAAAAGACGAAGCTCCCTGCCAGGCCAGGATGGCCAATGGCGTCGGCCAGAAGGCCTCGGGATGTTCGGGGGCCAAGGGGAGGCGGCCGTCCAGCTGTTGATCCGCCGCCAGCCTGGCCCGGGCCGCGTGCAGTGCCGGCTCCTCCCAGCCGGCAGCCGCCAGGGCCAGGATGGCCCACGCCGTGGCGTCGGGCCGGTAGACGCCGCCCTCTCGAGCCGCAAAGCCGCCGTCAGGAAGGCGTCTCAGGATAAGTGCGGCCAGAGGTAAGGTGTTTTCTGTCAGGGTTCCAACCATACCCTTCCTTATGATTAAATGAAATTTTACTATGCAGCTTGCCAAAATTCAAGATTTCCGCCAAGCGGTCGATATCCTCATTAGGGATCGTCCTCTGGTATCTTATCGGCAGGTTAAGCCAGAACTTCAGTTGTGCAGGGAAAATAGTAATAATATTGAATAATTGAGGATTTTTCCAGGATAAGCAGGTTGTTGTTAACGCTTTTCACCCTGCTGCGTCCGGAGAAAAGGTTTCCTGCGGACAGGAGGAGCTTGGTGGGAGGTGAAAGGAGTATGGCAAGAAAAAAACCGGTCATATTAGGGTGGTCACAATTCCGACGGCGTCAAGAGGGTGCTGTAGCCGTGGAGTTCGCCCTCGTCATCACCCTTTTGTTGTTTATCTTAGGCGGGGTGATTGATTTCGGACATTATCTCTATCTCCGGCATGTCGCCACCACGGCCAGCCGGGAAGGGGCCCGTTTTGGGGTGGTTTATGCCAAGGACCGGCCTTCTGATTCTGATATTACCGCATATATCACCTCAAAATACAGCGCGGTCTTGGGCGGTTGCGACGGCTCGGGGCCGAAGGTAACGGTGACCAGAGCTGGGGCGACGTCGGGGAGTGATCTGACCGTCAGGGTGGAAACGACCAAGGAGTGGTTTATGCTCAAGGCCTTTATCAGTACACTCCCCAGTGCCGATGCCTTGTATAAACCCAGCGGCGTTACCGTGATGAAGTTGGAATGAGGTGTTTTATGAAATATATCGTTGGGTTAAAAAAGCAAGCAACCGTCTTCCTGAGATCGACCTCGGGGGGGGTAGCCGCCATAACCGCCATTGTCCTGGCAGTGCTGCTGGGTTTTATCGGTATGGCCATGGATATCGGTCGCCTGACTTTGGTGAAGAGCGAAATGCAGCGGGCGGCGGATGCCGGGGCCTTGGCCGGGGCCCGAGCTTTGGCGCCTTATCCGAATGATGCGGGTCTGGTGGGCAATATTCTCTGGGACCGGGTCTATCCGGATGGCGGCGACGGGCCGACCAAAAAGACCATAGCGAGCAATCAGGTGGAAGGGAAAGCGTTGACCGACTCCCTGGTGGAAGTCGGCTATTGGGACCTGGAATATAAAACCTTGCGCCCCTATACGACTACCTGGCTGGAAAATTTGATTCCGGCGGTGCGGGTGACCATCAATAAAAATAGCGACGCGAACGGCGGCCCGGTGAAATTCTTTTTCAGCTCTTTTGTGGGTAAGGCCAGCTCGGATTTAAGCGTCCAGTCTATGGCGGCATTGCCGGGGGGGCCCAGTGTGGCCGCCAAAGGTGCAGCTTTCCCCATTGTCGTATCCAAGGATTGGGTCGAGAAGGCAAGCAAAAAATATTGGCTGGATCCGAATACAAAGCTCATGATTGGCTCGATTTATAATCCGTCAACAAAAAATTGGGACAACAGCAATCAAGGCCAGTGGACCTCTTTTCTGATCGATTCCAACAATGTCCCCACCATTAGAGAACTCATGGACAACGGCAATCCGTCACAGATCCAGGTTGGTGATAAAATTTACATTCAGCCTGGGGCCAAAGCTACTCTGTATGGCGACGCGGCCAAGTTTATTAATAAAGTCGTGTTAATCCCGGTGGTGGACGGGGACATTACTGCCAAAAGTCATATGCCCATCGTTGGGTTTGTCTCTCTTTATATTGAGGAAACTAACCAGGGGAAAAAATGGATCAAGGGGCATCTGGAGAAAAATTATGTGGCCCCCGGCACCAGGACTGATCTTGCGGCACCCTTTTACGGTACCTGGGCCAGCTCGCCGAAGTTATTGCAATAGGTTGACGGACCGAAAATTTCCCTGCCGCTTTCTTGGTTAGAAAGACGCACCGGCCCCAGGGCCGGTGCAGGTGTTTTCTGATTTAGGCTGAGCTTAAGGCGGTAATGATGGCCCGCAGGAAGGCTGGCAGGTCCTCGGGCTGGCGGGAGGTGATGAGGTTGCCGTCGATACAGACCTCCTGGTCCACAAAGCGGGCGCCGGCGTGCTCCAGATCGTCTCGGATGGCGAAAAAGGCGGTCACCGTCCGGCCTGGCAAGATCTTGGCAGAGGCCAGGAGCCAGCCGCCATGGCAGATGGCAGCAACGACCTTGCCCTGCTCGTGGGCTTCCCGGACCAGTTTGACGACGGCGGGGAAGCGCCGGAGATGATCCGGGGCGTAGCCGCCGGGAATAATCACGGCGTCAACATCAGCGGCCTGGACCTGGTCGGCGTTTCTGTCCACCGTTACCGGATAGCCGAATTTGCCGGTATAGGTCGGAGCGCTGCCGGTGCCCACCACCAGCACCTGGGCACCCTCCTCCTGCAGCCGCAGCAGCGGATACCAGAGTTCCAGATCCTGGTACAGGGTTTCGGCCAGAATGGCCACTTTTTTGCCCTGCAGTTTCATACCTGTTGCTCCTTTCTGAAAAAGGCGATGGGGTGTGTTGTTCCCTTGTTAGGAGCAATTTAATCCCGGCCCGTGGCCGCGGCAAGCCGCAGCCCCGGGGCGGCTCCAAGAAAAAGGGCGGTTCCTGCGCAACCGCCCCGCAAACGATCAGGAATGTTTCCTGGCGTTATTCGTTATAGCCACATCCGACAATGAGTCCGCTTTTGGTCTTCCGGGAATACGTGCATTTATTGGCCCCGCCCCAGACGTAGCGCACATAGGTGCCCTCGGGGGTCCCTTTGGCGACTTCGTCGTACACCGGGCCGGCCTTTTCCTTCAGGCTTTCCCCGACCAGGGTGGGGTGGACCAATAACTTGCCTCCCGCTTCCATGATGAACACATAGGGGTCTTCGTTGGCTGCAGCGGCAAAATCTTCGGGTTTTTTGCCAGCATCAAGGGCGGCGACAATGTCATCCACTTTCTTCTTGACTACATCTTTCATACACCCTCCCAAAAAGGTTGTCCAAGGTTTTGCTGCCTGACCGAACCTGACCTCTGTTGCTGTTTTTGACCTGCCGGACGCTCTCCTCCTTTCCGTGAGATGCCTTTCTATATCATATTTTTCGGGCAGATTGAATCAAAAAAGAACCTTACACGGAAAAAACACATTACTTTTGGAATAGCAAAATAATATAATAAATATATATAGTTATAAATTGTTGCGCCGCATCTGCTTGTAAGTGTTCATGAGGCCGTTGGTGGAGGCGTCGTGGCTTGTTACCTGCTGGTCATCGGCTAACTCCGGCAGGATGCGTTGGGCCAGCTGTTTGCCCAACTCCACGCCCCATTGGTCAAAGCTGAAGATATTCCAGATGACCCCCTGAACAAAGATCTTGTGCTCATACATGGCAATGAGGCTGCCCAGGACGCGTGGAGTGAGTTTTTTAAAGAGGATGGAGGTGGTGGGCCGGTTGCCCGGGAAGACCCGGTGGCGGCCGTAGAGCTGGATATATTCCTGGCTATAACCCGCCTTTGCCAATTCCGCCGCCACCTCGGCCTCGGTTTTTCCCAGCATGAGGGCTTCGGTTTGGGCAAAGAAGTTGGAGAGCAGAATCTCATGGTGTTGGCCCACCGGATTGTGGCTGAGGGCCGGGGCCAGGAAATCCGCTGGGACAAGCTTGGTGCCCTGATGCAGCAATTGGTAAAAGGCATGCTGGCCGTTGGTGCCGGGCTCCCCCCAGATGATGGGGCCGGTCTGATAGGTCACGGGCCGGCCCCGGCGATCCACCCCCTTGCCGTTGCTCTCCATGTCGCCCTGCTGGAAATAGGCCGGAAAGCGGTGCATATACTGGTCATAGGGCAGGATTACTGCCGTCTCCGCCCCGAAGAAATTGGTATACCAGATGCCCAGGAGGGCCAGGATGACCGGGATGTTCTCGGCCCAGGGGGCGGTGCGGAAATGCATGTCCATGTCGTGGGCGCCATGGAGCAGCTCCGCAAAATGCTCAAAGCCCACGTAACAGGCGATGGACAGGCCGATGGCCGACCAGAGGGAGAAGCGGCCGCCCACCCAGTCCCAGAAGACAAACATATTGTCGGGGTGGATGCCAAAGGCCGCCACAGCCTTGGAGTTGGTGGAGATGGCGACGAAGTGGCGGGCCACGTGGCGTTCAGCCCCGGCCTGGCGCAGGAACCACTCCCGGGCGGTGTGGGCGTTGGTCATGGTTTCCTGGGTGGTGAAAGTCTTGGAGGCAATGAGAAACAGGGTGGTCTCGGGGTTGAGTCCGGCCAGGGTTTCGCTGATGTGGGTGCCGTCGATATTGGAGACGAAATGGACGTTGAGATCGGGCTGGCGATAGGGACGCAGGCACTCACAGACCATCTGCGGGCCCAGATCCGAGCCGCCGATGCCGATGTTGACGATATCGGCAATTTTTTTCCCGGTATACCCCGTCCAGGTGCCGCTGCGGATCTGCTGGGAGAACGCCCGCATCTGGTCCAGGACGGCGTTGACCGCCGGCATGACGTCCTGGCCATCCACATACAGGGGCGTATTCGCCCGATTGCGCAGGGCCACATGCAGCACCGCCCGGTCTTCCGTCTCGTTGATATGATCACCGGCAAACATGGCGTCAATGGCTTCCCGGAGCTTGACTTCTTCGGCCAGATCCAGCAGCAGGGCCATGGTCTCCTGGGT
>CALGOE010000010.1 GCA_937958145.1 uncultured Desulfobacca sp. | reverse complement strand
ATCGGCCACATGACCATCGAACCGGAGGGGGAGCTCTGCAACTGCGGCAACCGCGGCTGTCTGGAAACCCTGGCCTCGGCCACCTGGACAGTAAAATGGCTGACGGCCCGTTTGCAGGCCGGGGAGCCATCCAGCCTGGCCCAGCTGTGGCGGCAGGACCCCACGGCCATAACCGCCCAGCGCCTCACCGAGGCGGCTCAAGCCGGTGATCCCTTGGCCCAGCAGGCCTTGAGACGAGTCGGCCGCGCCCTCGGCCTCGCCATCGCCAATGTTGTGCATCTATTGGGCATACCAACGGTGATCCTGGGAGGAAATTTTGCCAAAGCCTGGAAACAGTTCGCCCCGGCCCTGGAGGCGGAACTTGCCAACCGACTGACCTTCTTCCCCCGCGCCGCCCTGCAGGTGCGCCCGGCAACGTTGGCGGACAATGCCGGCCTCTTGGGCGCCGCCAGACTGGCTTGGGATTTCAGCCAATCGCCTTATTCTCGCTAGGTTGGCTCTCTGCGCCGCCAGCAGCCGGGAGGCGGCAAAACAGCAACCGAAAATCTTCCGCCAAAGAATCAATGTCGTATTTGGACCACGGCGGCAGGTTCAGAGGCGAAGTCAGGTCGGCAGGCGGTACCGGCTTGGCAAAATGAAGGTTGATGATCTCCAGAAGCTTGGCCGTCGGCAGACTCTTGTACAGCGAGCTGATGGTAAGCACCAACTCAAAATGCTCATAAAAAAGCCAGCGATTATATGGCCGCATCTCTTTTTCACCCCTGAACCACCTTATCACATTTTTCATAAATCTGGCAAGATACCTCTCTTTGTGATCAAAATTTTGCCAAAAATGGCGCCGCAAGTTCCATTGAGGGGAGATTCCGGCAAAATCGCCCCGATGACGAAATTTCCCATTGTCTTTTTCCGGTTAATTGCTCTACAATAAGAACCAGAAAAAAAGGTTCAGCGAAGAACTGTCCACCCGCCAGCCGGTGGAGACCAAACAGGCGCATCGCATTGCGAGGGAGGCCGACGAGGAAGGTACCCGTGCTCATTTTTACACGCAGAATAGGGGAGGAAATTCGCATCGGCGATGACATTCGATTGAGGATCATCGATATCAAAGGCAAACAGGTCCGCCTGGGCATCGAAGCCCCCCCCGAAGTGATTATCCACCGGGAGGAGATCTACCGGCGGATCAATGAAGCCAGTCGGCTGGAGGAAAAAAAGCCAACCCTGCCACCCCCAGCACCTCTGAAAGGAATTGATGCCTTGGACTGAGGCCAGACCACGCAAATCTTTTCGCCTTTGCCACTTCTCTCTTCTATCCCCAGCTCACCCCGGCAGCCGCCGCCGGCAACCGTTTCTGCCGTAACTCCCATGCCATGCCCCCGCCTTCGTCCGGGAAGGGAACAGCGACAGCTTTCTTAACTCCCGGAATCCTTCGGTCCCCTGCTGCACCAGAAGAAATCGGCCTGCCAGGTCTGGCAAAGGAGTCCGTCCCGGCAACCGCACCGATTTTTTTTACTTGTACTTTTTTTCTTCTGGATGATCTTCCTCCCTTCTTGTACACTTTGTGTAAGCCTCAGAAAGGAGGGACGGACTCTATGAAAAAATTGGTGATCCTAGGGCACGGCACCGGCGGCACCATCGTGGCCACGAAGATGCGGCACCTCTTGCCCGAGCGGGAATGGCAGATCACGGTCATTGACCAGGACTGGCAGCACCACTACCAACCCGGCTGGCTTTTCATCCCCTTTGGCATCTACACCAAAGAGGACTGCATTAAACCCAAGACCAAGTTCGTGCCGCCGGGGGTCAATTTTGTCCTGGATGAGATCCAGGGCGTAGACCCGGAGAAAAAGCAGGTAAAGACCAAACAATACACCTTCTCGTATGACTGGCTGGTTGTCGCCACCGGCTGTCGGATCGTCCCGGAAGAGGTGGAGGGCATGGCCGGATCCGGCTGGGGCAAGGATATCCATAATTTCTACACCCTGGACGGCGCCCTGGCCCTGGGTGACAAACTCAAATACTTCGACAAAGGCCGGGTGGTCCTGAATATTGCCGAGCTGCCGTTCAAATGTCCGGTGGCCCCCCTGGAATTCGTCTTTATGGCCGACTGGTTCTTCACGGTCAACGGCGTCCGGGATAATGTGGAGATCGAACTGGTAACCCCCCTGCCCGGGGCCTTTACCAAGCCCAAGGCCGCAGAAATCCTGGGACAGATCTGCGAAGAGAAGAATATCAAGGTCACCACCAACTTCCAGCTCTCGTCGGTGGATCCGGAAAAACGGATCATTACCGCGTATGACTGCCGGGAGGTGAACTACGACCTGTTGGTGGCCATTCCGCCGAACTTCGGGGCCAAATATATCCTGGACAGTGAGATGGGCGACCCCATGGGGTACATGGATACCGACCATAATACCCTGAAGTCCAAGAAGTTTGAGAATATCTACGTCATCGGCGACGCCGCCAACCTGCCCACCTCCAAGGCCGGTTCGGTGGCACACTACGAAGCCGAGGTGTTGACCGATAATCTTAAGCGGGAAATCGACGGCCAGCCCCCGCGGCCGGTCTATGACGGCCATGCCACCTGCTATGTGGTCACCGGCTATGAAAAGGGAACGCTGCTGGATTTCAACTTCAAGATTGAACCGCTGCCGGGCAAATTCCCCTTCCCTGGTCTGGGGCCGTTCGATCTGTTGGGCGTGAGTTTCACCAACTACGTCGGCAAGATGATGTTCCGCTGGGTCTACTACAACCTGATGCTGAAGGGCAGCGAATTGCCCTTGGAGAGCCAGTTTGTCCTGGCCGGCAAGGTGCGCGGCATCCTTTCCCCTGATCTTGAACTTCCTCTGCGGCAAAGGAGTCGGACATGTCCGGTGAAGAGCTGATCCTGGAGCGTCTGGAAAAAATTGAGGCAAAATTGGATCGCCTGGCGAATCTGGAGGGCCGCCTCGAGGAGTTCGCCCGCCCCTGGGACAGCCTGGCCGATCTGGGCCGGGATGCCAGCCTCTTGGTGGGCCCCGCAGCCCGACTCCTGACCGAGGAATTGGCAGAGGTGGAGACCGGCTTTCAGTTGGAGGACATTCTGATCATGCTCAAGCGCCTCCTGCTGAGCTTCCGGCACCTGACCTACGCCCTGGAACAGTTGGAAAACCTCATTGATTTATGGCGGGACCTGGAACCCGTGCTGCGCCTGGCTGTCCCCCATATCATTGATAAACTGGACGAATTGGAACAACAGGGCATCTTCCGCATCAACAAGGCCATGCTGGGCATGTACGCCAAACTGGCCGCCACCTACACCGCCGAAGACATCGACGCCATCGGTGACGGCTTTGTGCGCATGCATGGACTTATTAAAAAATTGGCCGAACCAGAAATGATCGATTTCCTGGAGAAGTTCAGCAACCTGCCCTCAAATGTCAACCTGGCCGAGGCCAAGCCCACCGGACCGGTGGGACTGATGTTCCGCATGATGAATCGGGACGCCCGCCGGGGTCTGGGGGTGGCCGTGGAGATGACCAAGGCCTTGGGGAAAGTGCCGGAGGCAGCAGGCGAAAAGGCTTGATCAAGCGCCCCGTCGTCAGAAAAGATGTCGTGTTCGGGCATGGAACATTACCCCGTCCCTTTTCCGGTTGCATTCTTCGGAAAGATCAGAGAAGCTGTTCTCAGTTCGGTCTGACGTCGCCTGAATATGAGATGATTATCCTGTGATAATCATTGGGGGACCTGTATGCCGGGAAATACGATATCGTGGGGACCGTTTTGGTTTTTCCCTATGTTCATGCCTGTTTTCATCCTAATTGTCGTGATCTTGTGTCTCTATTTTTTCTTCAGCAGGGGGGGCTGCCGCTTCCCCCTGGCCGGAAGCGACAAGGGTGGCGGCGAGCCGGAGTCGGCTCTGGATATCCTGAAGAGGCGCTATGCCAAAGGCGAGCTGACCCGGGAAGAGTTCATGCAGATGAAGCAGGATATTTCTTGAGGCGGCAGCTCTCACCCTGAGGGGGATTCCCATGCTTTTGGGTCCAGCTGTCCACCGCCTCATCGACTTGGCCCTGGCAGAAGATATCGGCCCGGGGGATGTGACCACCCGCACCACCATCGCCCCGGAGATCATGGCCGAGGCCCAGGTCCGGGCCAAGGAAGAGCTCATCGTCGCCGGACTGCCGGTGGCCGCGGCGGTCTTTGCCCGGTTGGACCCGGCGGTGGCGTTTGCCCCCCGAGTCCAGGATGGCACCACGGTGGGGGCCGGCACGGTGCTGGCCACGGTGACCGGACCGGCAGCCCTCCTCCTGTTGGGAGAGCGGGTGGCCCTGAACTTCCTCATGCGCCTGTCAGGCATCGCCACCTGGACCAGGCGGTTTGTCATGGCCGTGCAACCGCACCCGGCCCGCATCGTCGACACCCGCAAGACCATGCCCGGCTGGCGGGTCCTGGAAAAATACGCCGTCCGTCTGGGCGGCGGCGCCAATCACCGCTTCGGGCTCTTTGATGGCATCCTCATCAAAGACAACCACATCGCCGCGGCCGGGGGCATTACCCCGGCTGTTGCCCGGGCCCGCCACGGTGCGCCCCATACCCTCAAGATTGAGGTGGAAGTCCAGGATCTGGCCGGTCTGGAGGAGGCCATCGCTGCCGGCGCCGACATCGTCCTCTTGGACAACATGGACGAGGCCACCCTGGCCCAGGCCGTGCGGCTGGCCGGGGGGCGGGTCCGGCTGGAGGCCTCCGGCGGCATGAGTCTGGACCGGGTCGGCCGGGTGGCCGCCACCGGCGTGGATTTTATCTCCGTCGGGGCCCTGACCCACAGCGCCCCGGCGGTGGACATCCACATGAAAATCGTCAGGACGTGGCAGGCAGAGGCGGCGCCAATGCCGCCGAGCGCTTAGCCGCGGCCTCTACCGCACTCATCACCAGCCCCCGAAAACCACCCTGCTCCAGGACGTGCAGACCGGCAATGGTCGTCCCGGCCGGTGAGGTTACCATGTCTTTCAGTCGGCCGGGGTGGTCCCGGGTTTCCAAGTAGAGTTTGGCCGCCCCCAACAGCGTCTGGGCCGCCAACTCATACGCAATCGCCCGAGGCAGACCCATCTTGACGCCGCCGTCGGCCAGGGCCTCCATCATGACAAAGACATACGCCGGCCCGCTGCCGCTCAGGCCGGTGACCGCATCCATGAGATGTTCCGGCACCGTTACCGCCAGACCCACTGCCGCCAAGAGCTCCTGGGCCAGTTCCAGGTCCTCCGGCCGACAGTTCGGTCCGGCCGCCAGCGCCGCCATCCCGGCCTGCACTAGGGTGGGGGTATTGGGCATAACCCGGATCAGCCGGGCCCCGGGAACCTGCTGCGCCAGAAATGCCAGCGACACCCCGGCGGCAATGGAGATGAGCAGCTTGCTGGCGTCCACGTAGGGGCGAATCTCGGCTAAGACCTGGGGGATGATCTGCGGTTTGACCGCCAGCAGCAGGACTCCCGACCGCGCCGCCACCTCCTGATCGGTCCCGGTCGGCACCCCGAATTCTCCGGCCACTTCCTGCAGCCGGCGTTCATCAGCATCGGCGATGAGCAGGCCGTCCGGCGTCAGGAGGCCGCTCTCCAGCCAGCCCCTGAGCAAAGCTGCCCCCATGTTGCCGACCCCGATAACCCCTATTATTGGTCTTTTCATTATCATTCCTCTCTGGCGTCAGAAAAACAGGTGATGGCATCCTGCTCCTAAGGAAAAAGTGCGGGAGACCTCGCCCCCAGCTCTGAAACCTCTCTTCCGACCCCGATCTGCCCTCCCGAACGCGGCCAGAAGCCACAAGTGACCGGGCAAGGGTTGATTATGGCAGACAAAAAAGATTATCAGCGTCCCGGCCGCCAGCGCGACATTAAGCTTGACGCCCTCCCGGCTTTTCCATTAAGATGTTGCCACAGGATTATTGGGACCCTGTTCAAGCCGACACGATTCAGTTCGACCCACACACCTGACAACTGGAAGTCCTTTATGCCTTTCGTCGTTGCCATCATCAATCAAAAAGGCGGTACCGGCAAAACCACCACGACCATCAATCTGGGGGCCGGCCTGGCTTATCAGGGCTACCGGACCTTGCTGGTGGATATGGATCCCCAGGGGCATACCAGTTTGGGGATCGGCATCGATCCGGATTCTTTTGTTGAGTCCATGGCCGAGGTCATGACCATCCCCCGCAAGGATATTGAAGATGTGGTGTTGGCCACCTACATTCGGGGCCTGTTTGTGGCGCCCAGCCACATCAAGTTGGCCCGGGCCGCAGAACTCCTCTACTCCCGCATGTATCGGGAGACCATTCTTTATCAGGCTCTGCAACATACCCATTATGATTATATCCTGATCGACTGCCCGCCGGCCTTGGGGGTCCTGACCACCAATTCCCTCTATGTTGCCGATTTTATTATTATTCCCTGTCAAATGTCCCGTTATTCCCTCGACGGTCTGGCCGATCTGCTCACCACCATTGAAGAAGTGAAAAATATCAGCATCGAAGATCTCTTCCGGGAAGATTTTTTCCGCATCCTGCTGACCATGTATGACCGGCGCAACCGGATCACCAATGAATTTATCATGGAACAGCTAAAACCCTACC
>CALGOE010000009.1 GCA_937958145.1 uncultured Desulfobacca sp. | reverse complement strand
CACCAAGGGCGACATTGCCGAACTGCGCCGGGAGCTCGGGGCCGAGATTGAATCGGTGCGCCGGGAGCTCGGGGCCGAGATCGAATCGGTCCGGAGGGAAATCAAGGAATCGGAGTATCGTCTGACCATCCGTCTGGGCGGTATGCTGGCCGCGGCCATCGCCGTGGTGGCAGCTTTGGTGAAACTGCTTTAATCCCCCCATTCCGCCAACAGAATAACAACCCGTTACCATCGTTCGCTATTCCTTTGACCTCTCTCCAATTCCCCAGTAATTAATGATGAGTCAAAGCTATTTTTAAAAAAGACTCTGCAATGGAAAGGAAATTGTTGAATATAGTTGAGATGATGTCGGGGAAGATGCGCGTCCGGAACCATCCGACCAACAGAAAAAGGCCAGCCCCATGGCTCGCCTTGCCGATACACCCTTTTTAATGTATTGGCGGAAGTGCATGGGAATCGAACCCACCCATCGCCTCGCGACGATACACCGGATTTGAAGTCCGGGGGCCCCACCAGTGAGCCTTGCACTTCCGCTACAAGAGAATTAACATGTTTATTATAATCATACCGCCGCCGTTGGCAAGTCCTTTCCGCCTCAGCAAACTGACGTCGCCGTTGGCCGGGGGCCGGCCAGCCACCCCATGGGGCACGGGCGCTGGCCGGAGCCACGAAAGTTTTTGCAATTACCTGTCAGAGACTCTTGCGTAACCTTGCCGATTATGCTACCAAATATCTAAGGATGAGAAGCTTTCCAACCCTGCGCCAGGGTGGCCACATTCCATTAGAAGACACGATCGCCTTTTTGGGGCTTATGAGGTCCACGGGCTTTGCCAAGGAAAGCTCAGGGGGTTCTGCGCTAACAATCATGCCAATCGAGTAATCAACCTATTATGAAGCCAAGAATGCCAAAGTTACTCTGTGCCAAGTTTCGGTTTACCCGAGCCTGGATCCTCATCGTGGCCGTATTGTTCCTGGGAGTCTGCCTTCTCAGCAGGGTAGAGACCTCAGGGGCGGTGTCTTCCCAGGCCTACGCCCAACTGCGCCTTTTGGTCGAAGCCTTGTATGAGATTGATAACAAATATGTTACGGAAAAGAGGGAACGGGATCTGATCTACGGTGCCATCCGGGGCATGGTGGCATCGCTGGACGCCAACTCCTCTTTTCTGACCCCCAGCGAATATCAGGAATCTTTGCGCAAGACGGCACCGGCGGAGGCCAGCGCTGGGGTCGAGCTGTCCGTTAAAGACAATCTGCTCACCGTAATTGCCCCGTTGGAGGGCGGGCCGGCCTGGCAGGCTGGCATCCGGGCCGACGATCACATCCTCAAGATCAATAATCAATCCACCCGGGCCATGACGGCCCTGGAGGCAGCCAAGAAATTGCAGGGGCCGGCCGGGACCAAGGTCAAACTGCAGATCATCCGCACCGGTCTGGCCAAACCTGTTGATGTGGAGGTGACTCTGGAGCGACCGGCTGTGGAGAGCGTCAGCCATTATCCCCTGGAAGATGGTTTTCATTACCTCCGCCTGAGGAATTTCAAGGAAAGGTCTGCCCAGGATCTCCAGAAGACTTTGCGCAGTATCCATGGCGGGGCCGGATCCCTGCGGGGTATGGTCCTGGATCTGCGCAACACCGCCAATCCGAATTTTGAAGAGGCGCGGCGCCTGGCGTCCACTTTCATCGGCGGCGATCTCGTCTATACGGTCAAGGGCCGCCAGAACGGCAGTAGGCAGAACTATTCCGGCTTAAAAGACTATCAGGTCATCAAAGAACGGGTGCCGATGGTGGTGCTGGTGGACCAGGGCACAGGGCGGGCCGCCGAAATCCTGGCTGGGGCCCTCCAGGCCCAATACGGCGCCATCCTCATGGGCTCTAAAACCTTCGGCGATTGCGCCGTGTCCAAGGTTTTTCCGTTAAAAGATGGGTCTGCCATCATCGTCAGCGTCGGTTATTGCTACACCCCTCGCGACAAGGTGATTCAGGGGAAGGGCCTGGAGCCTGACATCCCTGGACCGAAAAAAGATGGGGAGGAACAGCCGGCGGCCTTCACTCCGGCCCAACCGGACAAGGCGAGAAAAATTCCTGACAGCGAAGAAATTCGCCAAGACCCATTGGTTGTGCAAGCCTTACAGAAATTGAAAAATTGGGGCAAGCAGAGTGCCACCCAAGCGCCGTTGCCCCGGTCCCTGAAGAAAAAGCAAGTGGCAGGTTCCCAGAGCCTTCCCGAAGAACTAACTTAATGGCTGCGCCAGTAATCCGAGGAAAAAGCCAGTATGAATAAGTATGATGTGACCACCAGAAAAAGTGGCACGGACCCGAGACGGCGACGGGCGGCGCTGGGCCTGCTGCTGGGGCTGCTCCTGGTTTTGTGTACCGCACCCTCGCCCGCCCTGCCGCTCACCGAGGAGACCCGGGAAAACCTGGCGGTCTTTGCCGAGGCTTTGGGGATCGTCGAGGAAAATTTCGTGGAGCCCCGGGATCTGAAAAAATTGATATACGGTGCCATCAAAGGGATGGTGAGCAGCCTGGATTCCCATTCTTCCTTCATGGCCCCGGAAGAATTCAAGGAACTGCAGATCGAAACCAAGGGCAGTTTCAGCGGCATCGGCATTGAGATCACCACCAAAGACAATCTGCTTATCGTGGTCTCGCCCATCGAAGGGACCCCGGCCTATCGGGCCGGGCTGCAGGCGGGCGATCGGATCATCAAAATTGACGGCCAAAGCACAAAAAATATGAGCCTGTTGGACGCGGTTCGCAAAATCCGGGGGGCCAAGGGGTCGGCAGTGACGCTGACCATCATGCGGGAAAATGTGGACAAACCCAAGACCTTTACCCTGGTGCGGGAAATTATTCCCATCCGCAGCGTCCGGGTGCGGCATTTTGAAGACGGCATCGGCTATATCAGGATCACCAACTTTCAGGATAAGACAGATCACGATCTGAAGCAGGCAGTGCGCGACCTGGACTCGAAATTCCGCCCGCTCCGGGGCCTAATATTAGATCTGCGCAACGATCCCGGGGGGTTGCTTGATCAGGCCATTAAGGTGGCCGATGAGTTCCTACCGTCTGGCCTCATCGTTTATACGGAAGGGCGCAACAAGGCCCAGACCAACCGATTTTATGCGCAAGACAGCGGCGGCGAACTGGAAAGGGCAATCCCGCTGGTCATCCTGATTAACGAAGGCAGCGCCTCGGCCTCCGAGATTGTGGCCGGGGCCATGCAGGACCGAAAACGGGCGACATTGGTGGGGACCAAGACCTTTGGCAAGGGTTCGGTCCAGACCATCGTCCCCTTGGAAGATGGTTCGGCCCTGCGTCTCACCACGGCCTATTACTATACCCCCTCCGGCCGGGTCATCAATGAAAAGGGTATCCAGCCCGATCTGCTGGTGGAAATGCCGACCATCCCCGAGGGCAAGACCATCAAAGACCTGCGTCAGGAAGCCTTGGAGAGGCGCATGAAAGGGGAAGACATCGCCGACAAGGCCTGGACGGTCCCCATTACCCCAGCAGAATTGGAAAAAGACCCCCAATTGGCCAAGGCCGTGCAGGTGTTGCGGCAGGGGGCCGCGGCCAGGGTGTCTGAAGCCACAGGGAAACCTTAGCGCTTTGGCCGGATTGCCCCCAAACCGTTGCCGGGCCGGTTGACTTTAAGGTCCCTGGCCTTTTTCCCTCTCCCCCTGCCGTGCGCCGGCGCGCAGGGGGATTTTTGTGCACCAGCAGTGCAAACCGAGCAGAACCGCGGGAGACATTGATCAGTGGACAAGGATCAG
>CALGOE010000008.1 GCA_937958145.1 uncultured Desulfobacca sp. | reverse complement strand
GATATTTTTAATCAAAAAGGCAGCTTCCATGCCCTGATTAAATCCCCAGATAGGTTCGCTGTACTTCTTCGTTGTGCAGGAGGGAGCGGGCCTCGCCCTGGAGCTGCACCCTGCCTTCGGCCAGGACATAGCCGTAATCGCTGACCGCCAGGGCCATCTGGACGTTTTGTTCCACCAGCAGCATGGTCAGGCCGGATTTTTTCAGGGTCAGGAGGGATTCGAAAAGGTTGAGGGCCAACAGGGGCGAGAGGCCCAAGGAGAGTTCGTCCAGGATAAGCACCTCGGGAGCGGCCATGAGGCCGCGGCCCACGGCCACCATCTGTTGTTCGCCGCCGCTTAAGGTGCCGGCTTTCTGGGAGCGCCGTTCTTTCAGGCGGGGGAAGAGGGTGAAGACCTTTTCCAGATTTTCCTGGAGATGGGCCTGGGCCCGTTTGGAAAAGGCGCCCATTTCCAGGTTTTCGGAGACGGTCATTTCGGTGAACAGTTGTCGGCCTTCGGGGACCAGGACCAGGCCCAGATTGGCCCGGGCGTGGGGGGCCAGGCGGGTGACGTCCTGGCCGGCAAAGGTCACCGTGCCCTGAGTGGCCCGCAGGAGCCCCATGATCGTGCGCAGGAGCGTGGTTTTGCCCACGCCGTTGGAGCCCACCAGGGTGGTCAGTTTGCCCCGTTCCAGGGTGAGATTGATTCCCCAAAGAATTTGGACTTCGCCGTAACCGGAGGTCAGATCGGCGACTTCAAGAACAGCCATGCCAGTACTCCACCTGAAAACTACATTGGGATGAGCGGCCCAAAGCCGCGGCCCTGCCTTAGGCTAAAGAGTCAGGAGATTCCTGAGCCAGAAGGCGTTGGGCAATCTTGGGGTCGCCCAGGTAGGCCTCGATCACCTTGGGATCTTCCACCACTTCCTCGGGGGTGCCCGCCGCAATGAGCTCGCCGTAATCCAGGACGATCACTTCATCAGAGAGGGTCATGAGGGCCTGCATGACGTGTTCGATCATGAAGATGGTGATGCCCTGATCCCGGATCTGACGGACGGTGTCGATCATGGCGCTGATTTCCGAGGGGTTGAGGCCGGCCAAGACCTCGTCCAAGAGCAGCAAATAGGGACGGGCAGCCAGGGCCCGGGCCATCTCCAGCCGCTTTTTTTCGGCGACGTTGAGGCTGCCGGCCAACAGGTCGGCTTTTTTCGCCAGGCCGACGAAGGCCAAGACCTCATCGGCAATATGCGCTGCCGGGGCTTTGTGGTGTTTTTCCCGGCCGAAGCAGGCTCCCACCATGACGTTTTCCCGGACGGTGAGTTCCTGCAGGGGGCGGACCACCTGATAGGTGCGGGCCAGACCCCGCTGGGCCACTTCATAGGGCGGTTTGCCGGTGATATCTTCCTCCCGAAAGATGACCTGCCCTCCGTCCGGGGCATAGACGCCGTTGATGACATTGAAAAGGGTGGTTTTGCCGGCGCCGTTGGGGCCGATGAGCCCCAGGATGCGGCCGGCCGTCAGGGTAAAACTGACATTGGTGAGGGCCTGCAGTCCGCCGAAGCGTTTGCTGACGCCCCGAACTTCCAAAATCATTCCAGTACCTTCCGTAATTTTAAGAAACGCTCCCGCAGCCAGCCGATGGCGCCGGCCGGCACAAAAAGGACGATGAGGAGCAGGAAGACGCCGGCAATGGCCAAGTGCAGGTTCTTGAAGAGAGGGCTGGTTAAGAGGAAACCCCGCAGACCTTGGTAGGCGACGGCGCCGATAACCGGGCCGAAGACGGTGCCCATGCCGCCCAACATCACCATGACCAGCATTTCAATGGACATGTGCAGACTGAAGGCATCCCCGGGCTCGACGTTGCCGTTCTTGAAAAAATAGAGGGTGCCGATGACGCCGGGGAAAAAGGCCGAGAACATAAAAGCCAGGGTTTTGGCCCGGGGGGCTTTGACGCCCATGACCATGGCGGCGTCTTCGTCTTCGCGGATGGCCAAAAGACCCAGACCGAAGCGGGAGTTCTTGATCACGTAGCTGATGATGACGGTGATGAGGACTATGAGCCAGAGGTAGATAAAAGTACGCCAGAGGGCCGGGCCGGGGCCGCCAAAACCCTGGTAGACGGAATAGTTGACGAACAGGCCGGTGGCGCCGCCAAAGGGCTCAAAGTTGCTGACAAAGGCCCGGGCTGCCTCGTTGACGCCGATGGTGGCCAGGGCGAAGTAGGCGCCCCGCAGGCGCAAGACGGCCAAGCCAATGAGCCCGGCCAAAATGGCCGAGACGACACCGCCCAGGAGGGCTGAGAGCAGGAGCGGCAGGTTATGGGCGCTGAGGAAATAGAAGCCGCTGTACCCGCCCAGTCCGAAGAAGACGATGTGGCCGAAGCTGACATAGCCGGTATAGCCCAACAAAATATTGAGGCTGGAGGCCAGGCCGACGAACATGAGGAGGGTAAAGGCCTGTTCCCGGGCGCTGTCCTGGCGGACGGTAAGAATGTAGAGGCCCCATATCAGGATAAAGAGGACGGGCAGCCAAAAACCGAATCGCTGCAGGGCCTTCATGTCTTGGCTCCCAACAGACCGCTGGGTTTCACCAGCAGGACCAGGATAAAGAGGCCGAATTCCAGGACCGGCACCCAGCTGACGGGCATGAAGGTGGGGATGAGGCCCTCGAGGCCGCCCAACAGCAGGCCGCCCAGCAGGGCCCCCAGGGGGTTCCCCAGGCCGCCCAGCACGCAGATGACAAAGGACTTCAGTTCATAGGGGCCGCCGCTGAGGATGGTGAAGGGGAAAAAAGTGGCAATCAAACCGCCGGCCACAGCGGCCAAAGCCGTGCCGATGCCGAAGCTCAGGGCCAACACCTGGGCCGAGGGGATGCCCATGAGTTCCGCGGCCATGCGGTTGTTGGCCACCGCCCGGATGGCCTTGCCCGGCCGGGTGAAATACAAAAAGAGATAGAGCAGCACGGTGAAGAGAATGGCCGCCACCGCCGCCAGCAGGCGGGCGGCGGGCAGGATAATGGGTCCCAAATAGATGGAACCCAGGGAAAAGTCAATGTTGTGGGGTGAAGTGCTGAAGACCGCCGTGCCGATGCCGATGATGATCATATTGACGGCAAAGGTGGCCAACAGGCTGGAGAGATGCGGGGCCGAGATGACCCGGTGCACGGCCACAGCGTAAATCACCAGACCGAGCACCAGGCCAAAAACAGCCACTGCGATCAGGGCCAGATACGGATTCACTCCCAGGTTGGTGAACAACAGGTAGGTGCTGAACATGCCCAGGGCCATGACCGGCCCATGGCTGAGGTTGATGACGCTCATCACGCCCCAGATCAGGGTCAGACCCACTGCCGCCACGCCATAGACAAACCCGATGAGGAGACCGTCGATGAGGGAAGTGAGCAATTGCATAGGTTTCGCTTATTCCTGCACAGAGAGCGCCCGGCCGCTGGTTATTTCTTTTTGGGCATAGGGATAACGTCTTTGGTTTTGGCTTCTTCGGGCCAGACAACTTCTTTTACCAGGGCGCCCTTGGGGTCTTTCTGCCACTGGATATAGATCATGTCGTGGCCGACCTGAAGACCATGGGCAGCGGGGGTATTGTCAAACTTGAGGTGGCCGTAGAAAGTCATGATATCCATGGCATCCAGGGCTGCTTTCACCTTTTCGGTGTCGATGCTGCCCGCCTTGGCAATGGCCTTCTCGATCAGCAAGCCAGCGACAAAGCCGCCGGCGCTGTGATAAGAGGGTTCCTCATTGAATTTTTTCGTGTAGGCTTCCACGAATTCCGCCACGGTGGGCCCGAACCACTCCAGATTTTTGGCCTTGGCCGCCTCGGGGGAATATTTGGCCGCGGGTTCCCACTGGCTGGCGCCGATGATCCCCACGGCGGCCTCACCTAACTCCGCGAATTTTGGTTCCGGGGGGGCCACCAGGAGGGCGACAACGGTGGGTTTAATGCCTTTCTCATGGAGCTGTTTGGCAAAAGTGCTGGTATCGGCGAAATGGCCGCCACCCATGATGGCGTCCACATCTTTGGGGAATTTGTTAATAAACGGGGCAAAATCGGTGGTGCCGGCATCGTAGCCCTCGAAAAGGACGATCTGGTAACCCTTGCCCTCGGCATATTGTTTCAGATCATTGACCACGTCGGTGGAGAACTTGTCTTTTTCATGGACGATGGCGATCTTTTTGGCTTTGGGGTCCAGTTTGGCCAGGATGTCCACGGCGCCGGTCAGGTAGCGGCTGGCCGGGGTGTAGGTCTGATAGACCAGGGTGAAGCCTTTTTTGTAGGTGGAGTCAGAGGCGGCGCCGGCGGTGATCATGATGCGGTTGTTCTGCTGGGCAATGACCGCGGCGGCGTCGGTCAGGCCGCTGCTATAGGGGCTGACCAGGAAGTTGGCTTTGTCGTCGTTAATGAGTTTGGTGTAGAACTCCTGGACCCGGCCTTTGTTGCTTTCGTCATCATAGAATTTGGAGGTGAATTTGACGACGCTGCCATCGGCCAGTTTGACGCCGCCGGCGGCATTGACCCGTTCCATCCACAGGTTCAAGCCGTTGATCTGGCGCATCCCTTCGACGTTGAGCTTGCCGGTCTGTGAAGCGGTGAAGCCGATGACGACGTTTTTGGCGGCCGGTGCCTGGGCCTGGACTGAGCCCGCCAGCACGAGACAGAGAACCGCTGCCAGCGCCATCATGACAGTCCCTTTTCCCTTCATGCTCTTCCTCCTTTGACATCAGCGGTGAGTTTGGGAAGCTCAGCCTCCCCGGCGAGGCCGAGGGCCCCGATACAGCAGTTTGAAAGTTTTTGTATTTTAGATTTTTTGGCAGATTTTGCAAGCCAAATTTGCAGATCCGGTGGGAAAGGGGCAGAGAGGCGGGAGGCTCGAAATCTGGCTTTTGAGCCGTCTGTGGCAGCCGCAGATGGCAACCGGTTGAGGAGAGAAAGGGGGCAAGGGAGCTGGGCCCCTGCCCCCGCGGGCACTTGGCGCCGTGATTAGAACACCGGCGCCGGGAAGAGAAGACCGCCGAACAACAGGAAGGCCAGGATCAAGGTCCAGACAATATTAAAAGCCTGGGCAATGAGGAAGGCCAGGGCCGGCCGGCCGCCGCCCAAGGTGGCGATGTCAGTAAACCGGGT
This sequence comes from uncultured Desulfobacca sp., assembly GCA_937958145.1. Lineage (GTDB taxonomy): Bacteria > Desulfobacterota > Desulfobaccia > Desulfobaccales > Desulfobaccaceae > Desulfobacca. The sequence goes on along the minus strand of CALGOE010000008.1, from coordinate 11,518 downwards.
TTCCAGACCGATGCTGGTGAAGGCCAGGGCGAACCACCAGACTTCGAGGTTTTGCAAGGGTTTGCCGATGGCTTTCGTGATCGGCTCGCTGAGGATGAAGGAAAAGAGAATGGAAGAGGCCAGGAAGCCCAGGACGAATTTGGGGAAGCGGTACCAAATTTCCCAGAGGCTGACCTGTTCCCCTTCTTTAACGCCTTTCATGGTCCAGACCACCGAGAGGATGAAGGCGGCCACGCCGATGAGGACGTTTTGGGACATCTTGACGGTGACGCCCACCTTCATGGCCAGGTCGCTGATCAGGGCGCCGGCTGCCACCACCGAGCCGGAAGTATCCAGGGTGCCGCCCAGCCAGGCCCCGGCCACGGCATCGGGGATGCCGAAGGCCTTGCTGATGATGGGCATCAGGACCATCATGGGCACGGCGCAGATGAGGACGATGGAGGTGACGTAAGACAACTTTTTCGGGTCGCCCTTGACGGCGCCAGCCGTGGCGATGGCCGCCGAGACGCCGCAGATGGAGACGGCGCTGGACAACATGGCCGAGAACTCGTCGTCAATGTCCATCTTCTTGCAGAGCCACCAGCAGGCGTACCAGACCACGCCGACCACCGCCAGGGCCTGCACCATGCCCAGGAAACCGGCCTTCATGATGACGCCGAAGAGGACCCGGGCGCCGAGGATGACCAAGCCGATCTTAATATAGAATTCGGTGCGGACCGCGGCCATGAGCCAGTTGGGAACGCCGATGAGGTTGCTCACCGCCAGGCCGATGAACAGGCAGAAGAGGACATACTCCAGCCCGTATTCGTGGATGGTGAAGTTGCCGGCCAAAAAGAGGGCCAGCCAGGAGATAATAAAGACCAGGGGGAAACCGGCGATGAACTGGCCCACCGGATTCCCCATGAGGCCCATGCCGATCATGCCGATGATGAGGTAGGCGATGAAGATATAAACGGCCAGCAGGAGGTTGTCGCCGGAGATGACTTTATCCAGGAGATATCCGGCCTGGCCGGAAATATCTTTGGCCACCTGCCCGGCGGTCTCCTTCAGGCCCTTATCCTTGGTCTGTTTCACCGCCTCGGCCATTTTTTTGGCAGCTGCCCCCGCCGCCTTGCGGTTCTGGGTTTCTATGGCCGTTTTCAGATCACGGGCCGTTTCCAGCAGGGCTGTCTCGCCTTTGGCCTCGGCCTGTTGCAGCACCCGTGCCACCAGAGGCATGATACTGCTGGCGTGGGCCTGAAACTCGGCGTCGGTGGTCCATCTGAAGGTTGGGGCTTTAAAACTCAAGCCTGTCAGGGAAAAATAAAAAATGGCAATAAGAATGATCCCCAGACCGATCCAGACGCCGAGCCAGTCCTCGGACTTGTACAGGGCCTGCCACTGGCTCATACCCAATTCTTTCTTTTCCCGGGCCTCCCATTCGCCCCGCAAGGCCTCCAATTCCTGCTCTTTGGCCAGCAGTTCGGCCAGGCGAGCCTCCACCTGACTGGCGCTGGCCTGGGGGGGGAGTCCCAGGAGTTTTTTCATGCTTTCCAATTGATAATATTTCATGTGGTGCACCTCCTTTCCGTCAGACGTGCGGCTGCGGCTGCATGCTCAAGCCAACCAACAGCCAGGGCAAAGTTTGGGATTGAACCACAATTTCCTAAAAAACCCTTTCTGTTATCTTTTCACCTCCTTTTCATCTAGGCGCCAGCCGGAGACTGCTGGGCCGGCGGACGGGTAGCCGCGGGGGCTGTCGGTCACCTGGTTCCCAGGGAAAATAATTTGAAATAATAATAATCTCTTACAACCATTTGATTTATTTTTCAATAGATAAGAACTTGTTGCGAAATTTTTTACGATGACACAGAGAAAAGGGCGCCAGGAAGCGTTAAATCTCCTTAATTCTCAGGCAATCCTGGCAGGATGGCGGCGGTTGGCCCCTTTGCCAGGTGCGGCGGAAGGCGCGGTAAGGACGGGCCTGCCAGATGGCCGGGAAGGGCCGGTCCTGGACATGGCCGAAATGGCAGGGTTGCAGTGGCCGGGAGGTGTGGCTGAGGAATTGCCAGCCCTCCTGGGTTGGGACATTCAGGTAAACACAGGGCGCGACCTGGCCGTCAGCAGAGATGACCGCGGCCCGGAGGATGTTTTCGGGGCAGATGGGGTGTTGGCCAGGGGAGGGGAGGGGAGGGGGGTGGATGGTCAGGCCGCGACGGGCGCCGGCCTTGATCACCTCGGCACAATGTTGCTGGAGGTCTCGCCATGCCGCCGGACCGGCCAGCCGCAAGGCTTCAAAGCGCAGATGGGGGGCGGCCACCAGGTCCAGGGTGCTGATGACCACCTGGGCAATCCCCAAGTCCTGGAGCGCCTCTGGCAGGCGGGCCAGATCCGGGAGGCCGGAGCGCAGGAGCAGGTAGGCGATATGCACGTGGGGCGTGTCCCGCCCCTGCCGCCGTTTTTCGTCCCGAAGCAGGCGGATCGCGTCCAGGACCTGGTCAAAGCTGGTTCCCGGCCGCCAATAGTCATGACGGGAGCCGAGGCCGGTGAGAGAAAAGGCCAGGATGTCCAAACCCGAAGAGACTATCCGGCTGATAACCTCTGGGGTGAGGAGGGTGGCATTGGTGGTAGTGCCAACCCGGCAGCCGGCCTGACGGGCCATAGCCACCAGAGCGAAAAAGTCTGGATGCAGAAACGGTTCGCCCCAGCCCTGAAGATAAACCAGATCCACTTTTTTCAGGGCGGGCCGCAGGCGTTGGTAGACCTCCAGGGGGAGATGCCGGTGCTGCCAGTGCGAGTGATAGAGGGTATGGGGGCAATACCGACAGGCGGCGTTGCAATGAGAGGTGACCTCGATTTGCAGCCAATCAAAGCGTTGGGGCAGAAAATGGCTCAAGAAGGCAGGCAATGGCATGAGATGAGCAACCGCCGGGAGAAAGAACAGGACGGGGCGTGGACAGCGACAGGACGATAAGGGACAGCCGACGCCAGAGCGCGGCGGCCGGCCGGCTGGTTAGAGCCGGTCCGGGGCCAGGAGTCGATGGGGATGCGTATAGATGTTGCAGCGTTCATGACGGGCAAAGCCGATGAGGGTCAGTCCCTGCAGGTCCGCCAGGCGGATGGCCAGCGAGGTGGGGGCGGAGACCGAGGCGATCATAGGTATGCCGGCCCGGGCGGCCTTGCAGACCATCTCGAAGCTGGCCCGGCCGCTGAGCAGGGCAATACAGTTGTTGGTCGGCAGATTTTTCTGCAAGGCCTGGCCGATGATCTTGTCAAAGGCGTTGTGACGGCCGACGTCCTCGGCCCCTAAAATAACCTCCCCGGTGGCGGCTTCAGCCAGATAAATGGCATGGGTGCCGCCGGTCTGCTGGAAGATTTCCTGCCGGGTGGGCAGGTCGGCCATGAGATGCAAGAGGGTTGCGGCCCGGATCTGCGCCTCCTGGGGCGGGAAGGCCCGGAACTGGGCCGCGGCCAGCGGCGCGGCAGCGGCCGGCTCGCGGTTGAGCACCGCCGCGGCCAGAGTGGCGGTCAGGTCCTGCCGGGGGGCAAAGGTCTTGCCTAACCGCACCTGGACCTGATAGACGTAACTGCCCTGGCCGGGATCGGGCGGCAGCAGGCGCATCTCCTGCACATCCGTTGTCGCTTCAATGGCCCCGCTGGTGAGGAGATAACCCAGACAGAGTTCTGCTTCCTGGCCGGGCAGATAGAGCAGATGGTAAGCGGGGAAGCCGTTGATGGTGAGGCGCAGCAGGGCCTCCTGGACGACGGCGTCGGTGGTCGGCCGGCTCTGCCCCTTTTCCAGCCGCCGGATGGGCAGCTCAGCAATCTTGGGGGAAGTGGTGAAAGTCAGCATCGTTGAGGAATCTTACCCCGATCGGGTCATCTCCAGGATTTGGCCAGAGCTTCAAATACATTCTAACGCCGGGCACCGGCACCGGTCGCCTATAATTCTCCCCAGCGCAGCTTGGTCCGCAGGATTTCAAAGTAATTTTTATACGGCGATTTAATCAGGCGGATAACGCCCGGGGCTTTTTTGATTTCAATGATATCATGGGGTTGCAGGGTAAATCCCACCTGGCCGTCATAGGTGAGAAAAACATCCCGGCTGCGTTCATCCAGGACCACGGCAATGGTGACCGCGTCCGGCAGGATGAGGGGGCGGTTGGTGAGCGTGAACGGACAGATGGGGATGAGGGTGATGGCCTGCAAGGTGGGAAAGACGATGGGGCCGCCGGCAGCCAGAGAATAAGCGGTGGAACCGGTGGGAGTGCAGGCGATGAGACCGTCGGCCCGGTAGGTGGTGAGATATTCGTTATCAATATAAGCCTTGAGTTCGACGATGCGGGCCAGGGCGCCTTTGTTGATTACGACATCATTAAGAACGCTCTGTTGGCAGAGGATTTCCCCCTGGCGGATGACCGTGCCGATGAGCTGCATCCGTTCTTCCACCAGAAAATCGTTCTTAAGGACCCTTTCCATGATGGGGTAGAGTTTGCCCAGATTGACTGCCGTGACGAAGCCCAAGCCGCCGACGTTGACGCCCAGGATGGGGATGCCGTCCTGGCCATAATGCCGGGCCGCGCTCAGGAGGGTGCCGTCGCCGCCGAAAACCACGATGACCTTGGTGTCGGCCGGCAGCGGGGGGTAATTAGGCTCGGGTTCGTTCAGGAGGAGGGCGGCCTGAATATTACGGGCGGCCAGCCAGCTCTGCAGGCCTTCACCGGCCTGGATGGCGGCAGGATTGTTTTTGGCGACAATGCAGATGGTATTGATCATGATGGTGGCCGGCCGGAAAAATATCTCTGGTGCGTTGACAGATATCATACTTTCCTATACTTTTCAAGTTTTGATTACTTAAAATGAAGGAGACGAGACGTGTTAACGGAGCGGATCAAACAGATCAAACCATCCCCCACTCTGGCCATCGACAGCAAGGCTAAGGCCATGCTGGCCAGTGGTATTGATATTGTCAATTTTGGCATCGGCGAACCGGATTTTGATACCCCGGATCACATTAAAGAAGCGGCCATTCAGGCCATCCGGGACGGTTTCACCCGGTACACGCCGGTGGGGGGCATTCCGGAACTGAAGGAAGCCATTATCCAGAAATTTCAGCGAGACAACAACCTGAGCTATAAACCGGAGGAGATCATTGTCTCCTGCGGCGGCAAGCATGCCCTCTATAATCTTTTCCAGGTGCTTTTTCAGCGGGGGGATGAGGTCATCGTGCCGACGCCGTATTGGGTCTCCTATCCGCCCATGATCCAACTGGCTGACGCCACGCCGGTTATCGTGCCGACGCCGGAAGAGACCGGGTTCAAACTGACCCCGGAAATCCTCAAGGCCCACATTACCCCGCGCACCAAGGGCCTGATTCTCAACAGCCCGTCCAATCCGACGGGCTCGGTCTACAGCCGCCGGGAGTTGGAGGCCCTGGCCGAGGTCATCCTGGCCCACAAGATCCTGGTGGTGTCAGATGACATTTACGAAAAGATCCTTTTTGACGGCCTGAGTTTCAGCAATCTGGCGCAACTGAGTCCGGAACTGAAGAAGCTCACCTTCATTTTAAACGGCGTGTCCAAGACTTATGCCATGACCGGTTGGCGCATCGGTTATCTGGCCGGAGACGCCGCCGTGGTCAAGGCCATGACCAATCTGCAGAGCCAGAGTACCTCCAATCCCACCTCCATTGCCCAGAAGGCGGCGGTGGCAGCCATTAACGGCCCTCAGGACATGGTGGCGGTCATGGTCAAGGAATTCGCCTGGCGGCGGGATGACATCCTGGCCCGGCTGGCGGCTATTCCCGGGGTGCAATGTGTGAAGCCGGAAGGGGCGTTCTACGTCTTCCCGAATTTTTCTGCCTATTACAGATATTTTGAACCTGATAAAGATGGCAACCGCTCTGATCCCCTGGCCACCTATCTGTTGGAGGAGGCCCATGTGGCCCTGGTGGCCGGCTCCGGCTTTGGCGAGGATAATTGTCTGCGCTTTTCCTATGCCACATCCCGGGAACGGATTGCCACGGGTCTGGAGCGGATCAAGGCGGCACTGCTGAAATTGGCGGGCTAGAGATGGTCGGAGGACGCCAGCGCGCCGGCCCGGCGGCCGTCGCGCTGCTCCGAAAAATGGCTGGACTACTTGCGCATGCTGCGCTTGGAGGCCTTCAGAGGGTTGATCTTGATGTTCTGACCGTTCTTGCTGGCGGTTTTGACATGGGTGGCCAGATTGCAGGAACCCAGACGCCACTTGACGGCCGGATTGGGTACGGCCGCACAGTATTTGCCGTTTTCCAAGGTGAGAATGCGATCGCAGCCTTCACATTTGTCGATGATCTGATGACATTCGCCGCCGTTAAAGGAGCAGCCTTTGGCGGTCATGAAGCTGCACGGCTGGCCGACTTTGACAGTTACACAGTCCATGGGTATCAGTCCCCTTTCCCCGTATTGGCATTATTTTTAGCAAATATATTATTATATAAGGTGTAAAATTATTTTGTCAAGAACCGGGGGCAAGGGCAGCCAGGTTCTCCAGGGCGGCCTGAAGGGCCGGGGTGTCAGCCAGGCCGAGGACCAGGCGAGCGTACGCGTAGCCAAGGCGCAGGAGGGCAGTGTCGTCCTGGCCCAGGAGCTCGGCCAGGGAGGGGGGCAGGGCATATTTGGCGGCAAAAGCGGTTTCCAGGACAAAGCGGCGGAAGGCGTCCAGATCGTAGACAGCCAGTTCAAAGGGCTGGACGCCCGGGGCGCTGCCAGTGGCGGAGAGTCGGGCGGTCTGTTGCAGCAGGATGTCAACCCATTCCTGGTTCAACTCCTCGTACTCTGCCAAGTCCTGGTCAATCCGCCATTGGCCCAGGGTCCAGGTCGGTCCGTTGGCAAAGCCTTGGCAGAAATCGAGTTTTTTTAAAAAATAGACCTCCCGGGCCTGGTCGCCGTGCCAGCTGCTCCCCTGGATAACGGGAAAGAGGCGGCAGGCAGCCGGGCGGTCGTCGTAGACCGTGCAGCCGGTGGCGGCATCGACAAAGGGGCACCCTCCCGGGTCCCCGGCCCGGAGGGCCAGGAGACGCAGGGGCAGGTGGGCGGCCTCTTCCATGATTCTTACAGTATATCGGGCCAGAAAAGCGGTGCTGGTAATGCCGAGACGGCGGCGCAGCCGCAGGATATCGTAGGGTTTGAGGATAATGGTGGGCTGTTGGCAGCACTGATTGAAACAGGCCAACCCCGGGTGGCAATGAAACCGGAAGGTACTTTCCGGCTCTAATGGCTGGTGGTTTTCCGGAGGCAGAAAAATGGTTACCATGGCAACTCACTGACCAGGGCCGGCCGGGAGGCGGTTGGTCGTGCCGCCGTTCCGCCGCCAGACGACGGGCCCGGGATAATTTTTGCATAGGATTATAACATATTTTCCTTCTCACAAGGAGAGTCGGTGACCGTTGGCCGCGCCTGTGGCCGGATGGTTGCCCGCTGCATCTATGTCGCGCATCCTTCTCAGTCATGGGGCCGGGGGCCGGGACATGCTCCGGCTCATCACCGAGGTTTTTCGCAGCCGCTACAGTCCGGCGGGAGTCAGTCAGGATGACAGTGCGGTCTTGCTGTTGGACGCAGCTTCCCTGGCTCTGACCACCGACGCTTTCGTGGTCTCCCCTCTGTTCTTTCCCGGCGGTGACATCGGCCGCCTGGCTGTGGCCGGGACGGTCAACGATCTTTTGACCGCGGCGGCCCAACCGCTGGCCTTGGCCGCGGCCTTTATCCTGGAGGAGGGCCTGCCCCTGGCTGATCTGGAACGCATTGTCGGGTCCATGCAGGAGACTGCGGCGGAGGCCGGGGTGAGCATCGTCACCGGTGATACCAAGGTTGTGCCCCGGGGCTCAGCCGATCAGGTTTTCATTACCACCACCGGCGTGGGGCGGATTCTGCGGCCCGGGGTCTCCGGGGCTGCGGCCCGGCCGGGGGACGCAGTGCTTTTGACCGGCACCATCGGCGATCACGGCACGGCAGTGATGCTGGCCCGGGAAAACCTGCTGGGGGCCGCGCCCATTGTCAGCGATGCCGCACCGCTGACCGAGATCGTCCTGAACCTGGTGCAGGCGGCAATCCCCGTCCATGCCCTGCGGGACCCGACCCGGGGCGGTGTGGCGGCCACCTTGAACGAAATCGCCGAGCAATCACAGACCGCCATCGAAATTGAGGAAGAGCGCCTGCCGGTGCAGCCCGCGGTGGCCGCGGCCTGCGAAGCCCTGGGCCTGGATCCCCTCACGGTGGCCAATGAAGGCAAAATGGTGGTAATCGTGCCGCCGGCGGCCGCGGACCAGGCCCTGGCAGTGATCCGCGGCAGTCGGTATGGCGCCAACGCCGTCCGTATCGGCACAGTATCGGCCGGACCGGCCGGCCGGGTCCAGGTCCGGACCGCCTTCGGCACAGCCCGGCTGCTGGAGATGCCCACAGGGGAGCTGCTGCCGAGAATCTGCTGACGGCTTGCAAGAAATGAGGTTAGGAGGCATGGGGGCCAGGGGAAAAATGGCAGGGTGCCCAGACGCTAGCACCTCAATGACGGCCGCCGTGCGTCTCTTTATACCCTGTTATGTGGATCAACTGGCGCCGGAGGTGGGGCTGGCGGCAGTGGCCCTTTTGGAGCGGCTGCAGGTGGCCTGGTCGTACCCGGCCGCCCAGACCTGTTGCGGTCAGTTGGCCTATAATGCCGGGGACTGGCAGGGGGCCAGGAGGCTGAGGGATCATTTCTGCCGGGTCTTCGCCGGCGCCGGGCCGGTGGTGTGCCCCGGACCGTCCTGCGTGCGCATGGTCCGCCGCCATTATCTTCAGCTGCGCCAGGGCTGTGCAGGGGAAAATGAGAAGGAACTTTTGGTACCGCACCTCGTTGATATGGCCGAGTTTCTGCATGATCTGCTTCCTTTCCCCTTTTCCCTTCATTGGCCTGACCGGGTCTTTCTCCATCAATCCTGTGCGGCCCGGGAGTTGGGGCTGGCGCCGGTCCTGAAGGGTGTGCTGGCCCAGGTGACGGGCCTGGAGCTGTGCACCCTGCCCGAGGCCTATGCCTGCTGCGGTTTTGGAGGATGGTTCGCGCTGAAACAGCCGGAATTGTCCCAGGCCATCGGCTGGCGTTATCTGGAAGCGGTGCTGGCCACCGGGGCGCGCCTTCTGGTGTCGCCGGATGTGGGCTGTCTGTTGCATCTGCAGGGGCTCGTCCGGGCCCATAATCTGCCTTTAGCCTGCATGCATCTGGCCCCATTCCTGCAGGAGGCGGCAAGGCGGGGAAGTCCATAAAGGAGGCTCATTTTTTGGCCCCGAAGATTTCCCGCAGTCGCAACCGCACGCCCACATTGGTGAGGTGTTCCTCTTCCAGCAGCTTTTTAATGGTCTGGATAACCTCTACATCTGAGAGGCGGTACTCCCGGCGATTGGATTCCGTCCGCACCGGTTTGAGGAATTCCTCAAAAGATTTTTCCCAATAGCGCAGCGTGGACTTGCGCACTCCGGTCAAGCGGGAGACCTGGTCAATGTTCAAAAGGAGGTCTTCGCCCAAAACATCCTCCACCATAGCTGTTTCCCCTTTTCCGTCTGCCTGCGGTAAGATGGGCTGCCGAAGAGGGCCGACCGCAGATATTTACAAGTTTTTCTTAGCTCGTGCCCATCCGGAAATTAGAACCATTAATAATAATAATTCCACAATCTGTATTTTTGCTCGCCCTGCCAAGGGAATTTGTATAACGTCACGCCAATAACATATTGATCTCATAAAAGATGACCAGTTGATGGGTGGGCCCTGCCCGACCTCCTGTGGTTGGTGTTAGGTCCGTAGGGGCGAGCCGCCGGCTCGCCCCTACATCTACATGGCTGCCCCTCACCGGCGCCTGAATGGCAATGGCGGTTCGTATCTCGCCCTGAATGCCTTTTTGCCCGAAAAAGAACTTTTCGAATAGCCATTAGCTCTATTCTTTTTTTCCTTAACTTCAGATAAATTCGTCAAATTATCTTCTAATTCATCGGCACTTGACCCTTCATCGAATGTTTGGCGGCGAAACTTAAATGGACTGTGGAGAAATAATTTCCGGGGGTGAGCCGCGAGGCAACCACCGGCAGGAGAGCGGGTGTCGCGGACCGGGCGCAGGGAGCGCGGGTAAGAAGGCGGGACGGGGAAATTTCCGGCTGACATTGACGACTGTGCTGATTATCGATATAATATTTGTTTAATTTATTACAAGCCCCCTGACGATGAGGAGATGGCCCATGGCCGATGAGCAGATCCAGAATGCCTTTACCTTTGATGACCTGTTGTTGTTGCCGGCGGCTTCGGCGGTATTGCCCACCGAGGTTGACCTGGAGACCCGCCTGACCAGAAATCTGCGGATGAACATCCCGTTGGTGAGCGCGGCCATGGATACCGTGACCGAGGCGGAGACGGCCATTTGTATGGCCCGGCAAGGGGGCATCGGCATTATTCATAAGAATATGAGTATAGAGCGCCAGGCCCTGGAAGTGGAAAAGGTGAAAAAATCGGAATCGGGGATGATCCTGGATCCGGTCACCATCCATCCGGAGGCCAAGATCAGCCAGGTTTTGGAGCTGATGCAGACCTACCGGATATCCGGCATTCCGGTGGTGGAGGGCACCAAATTGGTGGGCATTGTGACCAACCGGGATCTGCGGTTTGAGACAAACATGGACCAGCCGGTCAAGGATGTCATGACCAAGGATCGTCTCATCACGGCGCCGGTGGGCATCACCTTGGAGGAATCCAAGGCCCTGCTCCACAAATATCGCATCGAAAAACTCCTGGTGGTGGATGACCACTTCCAGTTAAAGGGGCTCATCACCATTAAAGATATTGAAAAGATTAGGAAATATCCGGCGGCGTGCAAAGATGAGTTCGGACGGTTGCGGGTCGGGGCGGCGGTGGGCGTCGGCGATGACCGACCGGCCCGGATTGATGCTTTGCTGAAGGCCGGGGCGGATGTCATTGTCATTGATACGGCGCATGGCCACTCCAAGAATGTCCTGGATGCGGCCCGGGCCAGCAAGCAGGATTTTCCCGGGATTGAGTTGATTGTGGGCAACATCGGCACTTATGAAGCGGCTTTGGACCTCATCCAGGCGGGGGCTGATGCGGTGAAAGTGGGGGTAGGGCCGGGTTCCATTTGCACCACCCGGGTTATTGCCGGGGTCGGTGTGCCGCAGATTACGGCGATCATGAATTGTGCCCGGGCGGCCCAGAAGCATGACGTGCCGGTGATTGCGGACGGGGGCATCAAGTTCTCCGGCGACATTACCAAAGCCATCGCTGCGGGGGCCGACAGCGTCATGATCGGCAGCCTCTTTGCCGGGACTGACGAGAGCCCCGGGGAAACGGTTATTTTTCAAGGGCGCAGTTACAAGGTCTATCGGGGCATGGGGTCTTTGGAGGCCATGAAAGAGGGTTCCAAAGACCGGTATGGCCAAGCCGATGTGGAGTTGGAGGCCAAACTCGTCCCGGAAGGGATCGTCGGGCGGGTGCCGTATCGGGGCAAGCTGACGGATATTGTCTATCAACT
>CALGOE010000007.1 GCA_937958145.1 uncultured Desulfobacca sp. | reverse complement strand
TGATCTGATCCGCCTGTTGGATCTGCCGGTGCGCGTCGACTTTGTCCGTCTCCGGAGTTATGGGGCCAGCGACACCTCGTCCGGACAGGTGGAAATTACCAAAGACCTGGAGCTGGATATCACCGACCAGCATGTCCTGGTGGTGGAGGATATCATCGACAGTGGTCTGACCCTGAAGTATTTGCTGGATCATCTTAAGTCCAGGCAGCCCCGGAGCCTCAAGGTTTGCTGCCTGACCGACAAACTGGAACGGCGGGCCCTGGAGGTTGCCATTGATTACGTGGGCTTCACCGTGCCCAAAGGTTTTTTGGTGGGCTACGGCCTGGATTACGCCGAAAAATACCGGCAATTGCCCGATATCTGTGAACTGGAGCTGTAGATTGAGTATATGGAACTTCTCGGGCTGCCCGTCAAATATATTCTTCTGATCTGCGGCGCCGCGGTGGCCTGGCTCCTCCTGCGGGAGTTCAACTGCTGGTATTGGAAGATCAACGATCGCCTGGCGTTGCTGGAAGAGATCGTGGCCCGCCTGGAGCGCCTGGAAAACGAGCGCCAGCCGCAAGCAGAGCGCCAGACCTTTCCCGAGATCACCATTGATTAAAGGCGGTAATCATAAGAGAGGATCGGCTCCAATCCGCGGTGCGTGATCAGGACCGTGACAGGCTCGTCACTCCCGGCTGTTCATGTGCGCCAATACTTTAAAGACTGCGGCAAAGTCTTCATCGCCCAGGCGGAAGCCGACGCCGGCCCGGAAAAGCTGCAGCACTGCATGGGCTGCCGGTACCGGCGCGCCGCAGTCATAGGCGGTGTCGATGATAAACTTCAGGTCTTTGGTCATGTGTTTCAGCGGGAAGTTGGCTGGATAGTCGCCCGAGAGCAACATCTCCTTTTTCATCTGAAAAAGGCCGCAGTGCAGGGCCCCGGCGCTGATGACCTCCCACCAGGCTTCTGGTTCCAGGCCGTTTTTCTGAGCAAAATTCAAGGATTCTGCCAGCCCCGTCATCATCACCCCCAGGAGCAGGTTGATGGCCATCTTCATCATCGACCCCTGTCCCACCGGCCCGCAGTAGACCACTTTGTGGCCGAGCACCTGAAAAACTGGCGCCAGTTCCCGGATTCTGTCCTGGTCGCCGCTGGCCAGGATGACCAACTTGCCCTCTTCGGCCGGTTTTTTGGTTCCCGACACCGGGGCGTCAATGAAGGTCACTCCCAACGGTGCCAATTCTGCGGCCAATTCCAGGGTGTAGCGGGGCGGCACGGAACTCATATTGATGAAGGTTTTGGCGGCCGAGAAGCCGGCGGCGGCTCCCTGCTCCCCCCATAACAAGGCATCCAGGGCTGCCGGGCCGGTGACCATGGCGATGAGAATATCCGTCTCTGCGGCCAATTGCAGCGGGGTGTGGGCCAGCCTGGCTCCGGCTGCGACCAGCGCCGCGGCCTTCTCGGCCGTGCGGTTGTAAACCATTACCGGCAAACCGGCCCGGACCAGATTGCCGGCCATGGCCGACCCCATGATCCCCAAACCCAGAAAACCAATGGTTGGTGGCATAAATTTTTTCCTTCCTGAAGTTGAGGTTTTGTCAGGATACCGTCAAAAATTTCCTTTGCGGGGCTGGGTCCTTGTTTTCACCTGAGGGCGTTGTTACAATAATAGTGTAAAACCCTTATGCTCCCTGCGCCCGACCATCCCTTTCCTGCCGCCTGTGCCCTGGGTTTTTTCGTTTGGCGAAGTTCCCGAGATTCACGTCCGGACTTTTCCGGCCGGGGCAGGCAGGATATTTGCGGAGGGCTTATGCAACCCCCCCGACAGGGTTGTTCAGAATTGTCTCTTCTGGCCATCGCCCGGATTTTAGGCATCGATGCCGACACCGTCCTGTATTGGACCATTGCCGGACGGCTGCAGGTGGGGCGCTGTGGTCAGAAGACGATCATCTCCGTGGATGCCGCCTTCACCTGCACCAATCCCCGGCCCGACGAGTTTCTCATCATTACCCTGCCGGTCAAAAACGCCGCCCAGCACGTCTCCCCGTCTCCTTCCGGTCCCGTTCCTGGACCGCGGCCTCGCGGCCGCAAACCCTGAAAAGAAGGTTACCAGAAAACCGGTGGGCGAAAAAGCCTAATGTAATCCGGGGAGCCAGACTTGCGAAGCGCAGGCCAGAGACCGTTCCTGGTTTCCGGGGACAGAGCGGCCGAGGACAACGCGGGCCCGGCGACCAGGTCAGAGAAAGCAAATCCCCATCCTGCCTTTTTTCAGAAGTGCAGTCTGGGGATGGAAGAGGAGGGGGCTGGCCGGCCTAAAATTCTGTTTTCAATTATGGGTATGTTGGTGCCGAAGGCGGGATTTGAACCCGCACGGGTCTCCCCACCACCCCCTCAAGATGGCGTGTCTACCAGATTCCACCACTTCGGCACAAGATGGTTAATCGTTTGTGGCCGGTTTTGCCGGCGGGGCCGGCTGCTCCACGGGTGCAGCCCCCTGCATGACCGAGCTGCCGCCCCGATGTCCCAGGAACGTGAGACTTAAGGAGGTGACCATGAACAGAATGGCAGCCACTGCCGTCAGTTTGGCCAAGAAGGGCGTGGCCCCGGAGCTGCCGAAAAAAGTCTGGCTGGAACCGCCGAAGGCGGCGCCGATACCGGCACCCCGGCCCGTCTGGAGCAAGACGATAAAGATCAGGGCCAGACAGACAACAATATGAATGAAGGTGATGACATTGGCGATCATAACAATTATTTATAACCCACAGAAAAGAAAAAAGCAACCCTGCGGCCGGGGAATTTCTCTGGGCGGCGGCAGGTCCCCGGGCTGATTTTATCTCCCCAGGGCCACGATTTTCAGGAAGGACTCAGCCTTGAGGGAGGCGCCACCCACCAGGGCGCCGTCGATATCCGGGGCGGCGCTGAGTTCCCGGATATTTTCCGGAGTGACGCTGCCGCCGTAGAGGATGCGGAGGCCCTCGGCTACCGGGGCGCCGACCTGATCCTGCAGCCACCGCCGGATAAAATGGTGCACCTCCTGGGCCTGGGCCGGGGTGGCGGTGCGGCCGGTGCCGATGGCCCAGACCGGTTCATAGGCAATGACCAGACGTCCCACTTCCGACGGCCCTAAACCGAGCAGGCCGTTGCTGAGTTGGGAAGCGATCACCGCCAGGGTTTCCTGGGCCTCCCGTTGGGCCAAGGTTTCGCCGATGCAAACGATGGGGGTGAGGCCGACCGGGAGGGCTGCCTTGATTTTCTTGTTGACGGTGGCATCGGTTTCGCCGAAATACTGTCGGCGCTCGGAATGGCCGATGATGACCAACCGGCAGCCCGCATCGGCAAGCATCAGGGGCGAGATGGCGCCGGTATAGGCCCCCTGGGTTTCCCAAAAGACATCCTGGCCGGCCAAAGCCAGGGGGGACCCGTGAATCTCCCGGGCCACGGCACTGAGAGCGGTGTATGGTGGTGCCAGCACCACGTCAACGTCTAGGGAGGCTGGCAGGCCCCGGCGGATCTCCCGGGCCAAGGCTTGGGCTTCGGCCACGGTCTTGTGCATCTTCCAGTTGCCGGCCACCATGGGGGTGCGGATCTGGGTCATGATCTTACCCTTCCTCTGGATGTTGGGCATACCAGTCTTCCAGCACCTGGATGCCCGGCAGTTTTTTGCCCTCCAGGAGTTCTAAAAAGGCCCCACCGCCGGTGGAGATATAGGAAAACTTATTGGCCTCGCCGGCGTTGTGGATGGCCACATCGGTGTCGCCGCCGCCGACGATGGTCAGGGCAAAGGAGTTGGCCACGTGGTGGACCATGGCCATGGTGCCCCGGCTGAAGGCGTCGATTTCGAAGGCGCCCATGGGACCGTTCCAGACCACGGTTTTGGCATCCTGCAGGGCCTCGTTAAAGAGGGTGATGGTGGCTGGGCCAATATCAGCGATGAGCCAATCTTCCGGCACTTCCTGGATGGGGACGATGCGGCTTTCGGCCCGGCTGTCCAGACTGGAGGCCACCACGCAATCCACCGGCAGATAGAACTTTACCTTTTTTTCTATGGCGGTGGCCATCAATTCTTTGGCAGTATCCAAGAGATTGTTGTCCACCAGGGATTTTCCCACCTGATAGCCCATGGCCTTAATGAAGGTGTTGGCCATGGCGCCGCCGACGATGAGTTTATCCACATGCTTTAAGAGGTTGAGGAGCGCCGTGAGTTTGCTGGATATTTTGGCGCCGCCGATGAGGGCTACCAGGGGTCTGGCCGGGTCTTCCATGGCCTTGTGGAAATAGTGGATTTCGTCCCGCAACAAGAAGCCGGCCACGGCCACCGGCGCGAATTGGACCACGGCATGGACTGAGGCATGGGCCCGGTGTCCCACGGCAAAGGCGTCGTTGACGTAGACATCGACGCCCTCCATCAACTGGCGGGCGAATTCCGGATCATTTTTGGTTTCGCCCTCGTGGAAGCGCAGGTTTTCCAGCAGCAGCACGTCCCCCGGCTGCATGGCGGCTTTCATTGTGTGGACTTCGGGTCCGATGCAATCCGGGGCGAATTGCACCGGTTTACGGAGGAAACGTCCCAGGCGTCGGGCCACGGGTGCCAGGGAGGCCTTGGGGTCGGGCCCTTTGGGCCGCCCCAGATGGGAGGCCAGGATAATCTTGGCATGTTCGTCCAGGCAGTGGTTAATGGTAGGCAAGACCGCCCGGATGCGGCTATCGTCGGTTATATTGAGGTTTTTATCCAGGGGGACATTGAAATCGACGCGGATAAAAACGGTTTTCTCACGAATATCGACTTCTTCCAGGAATTTGACCTTCACCCCGACCTCCTTTGCCGAGTTAGGCACCCAAGCGCTGGCCCATAAAGGCCGCCAGATCGATCATGCGGGTGGAAAAGCCCATTTCGTTGTCGTACCAGGCCATGACTTTGACCATTTTGCCTTCCATGACGGCAGTTAAGGGGGCGTCGACGCTGGCCGAATATTGACAGCCGTTGTAATCGCTGGAGACCAGGGGGAGCGTCACGACCTGGAGAATGCCCTTCAGTTCCCCGGCTGCGGCCTCCTGGAAAACGGCATTGACGGCTTCGACGGTGGTGCTTTTGGCGACTATGGCATTGAAGTCCACCAGAGAGACGTTGGCGGTGGGCACCCGGACGGAGAGGCCGTCCAATTTGCCTTTTAACTCCGGCAGGACCTCGGCCACGGCTTTGGCGGCGCCGGTGCTGGTGGGCACCATGGACAGGGCTGCGGCCCGGGCCCGGCGGGGGTCTTGATGGGAGCCGTCCAGGAGGCGTTGGTCCATGGTATAGGAATGGACCGTGGTCATGAGGCCATATTCGACGCCAAAGGCCTGGTGCAAGACCTTGACCACGGGTGCCAGACAGTTGGTGGTGCAAGAGGCGTTGGAGACGATGACGTGCTGGTCCGGGTCATAGGTCTGATGATTGACCCCCATGACAAAGGTGGCGTCCAGTTTTTTTCCTGGGGCCCC
>CALGOE010000006.1 GCA_937958145.1 uncultured Desulfobacca sp. | reverse complement strand
ACGAGAGTAAACGACTTATCCTGGAATATTATAAGGACAATATCATTCATTTCTTCATTCCGGCCTCGCTGACGGCCATGGCCATCCTGGCCACCCAGGGGGTGGAGTTTACCGGGGAGCAGGTTCTGGCCGATTATCGCTTTCTGAAAGAGCTCTTTAAATACGAATTTGTTTATGATGACCTGGGTTCCGAGGCCAACGTGGCGCACATGTTGCGGTACTTTACGCAGCGGGGGGTGATCGGCACCATCGACCGGGAGGCCGATACCTACCTTCTGTCAGCCTCCGGCCTGAAAGAACTGTCCTATTTTGCCAATCTGCTGCATAATTATCTGGAATCCTATTGGATAACCCTGCGGGCCATCAAATACCTGAAGAAACGCCCCCGCAATGAGCGGGATTTCCTGAAACGGATCCATTCCATCGGCAGCAAACTCCATAAGGTGGGCGAGGTGGAGCGCTCCGAGGCCCTGTCCGACGCCAACTTCCGCAACGCCTTGAAGCTTTTCGGCGAAAAAGGGGTCATCGTCAAGAAGATAAAAGAGGGAAAGCAGCAATCCACCTTCAGCCGCCCCGATGACGAAGATGCCCGGGACTATTATGGCCGGCAATTGGCCCGCTTCTTGAGGCGCTAGAGCGTTGGCGCCCCTTCCTCCTGATGACCGGCCGCCCTCTGGGTCCGCTGGTGGAGAAACCATCACCTATGATGTGCAGCGATCTGGACCACGACAGCATCGATACGGTTCAGCAGACCGATTTCGCCGCCCTGGCCCGCCACTTGGACCTGCAGCCCATAAGAGCCTTAAGCGATAAGGCCTGGTTGGCCCGGCAGGCCAACGGCGATCTGGCGGTCCTCAAGACCGGTCCCGGGGCTTCCCATACCCTCCAGGATTTTCTGCGAAAGATGGCGGCGCTCCACCCGCCGTTCGCCTATCCCCGGGTTCTGGCGGGCAGACCCGATTGTTATTTCGTTTACGACTACCTCCCCGGCTCTCCCCTCAGCGAGGGTGATTTTGAAGCTGCGGCTGTCCTGGCGGGAGTGTTTGATCTCAGCGGTCGGCTCACGGCCTTATTCCGCAGCCTCAAATTGGCCCCTCTGGTGCAAGGGCTGCACCGGCAAGCCACGGGGGCGGAACAGTCCGGCCGCCCGGCGGCCAAACGGTTGGCGGCACTGGGGGCAAGCCTCGGTCAACGTCAGGATGGCTTGGCGGTCCGGCGTTGGGAGGCCTCCCAAAGCTACGCCTGGGCCCAGGCCATCGTTGCCCGGTGCGCCGCTTCCTGGCCGACCGCCGACAGCCGGCTGGCGCCGGCGTGGTCGGCTCTGGCGGCACGGGTGGAAACCATCACGTCCATTCATCTGGCAGTGCACGGCTCCAGCCTGGCCCACACGGCCTTCACCCCGGAGCACCTTCTTCCCGCTCAGAACGACGTCTGGGGAGTGGTGGGCTGGCGGGTGGCCCCCCGTCCCTATAATTACATGCGCTACCGTTACCTGGCCTGGTGTCTGGTGCATTCTCCCCACGGCGACCTGGAAAACCGCTACCGCCGCTTCCTTGCAGACATGCCGGCCATCCACTCCGCCGCGGCCCATCCCCTGACTTTTGCCCTGACTTTGCTGGAAACCTGGGTGGAGGCAGGCGGCGCCGTGACCGGGCGGCAAGAAAAACTGCGTGCCATCGGCCAGTTTGTCACCGAGGCCCTGGACCTGCCGGTGCCTGCCGAGGCCGCCGTGCCTCTGGGTTAAACGGTTGCAAGGAAGGATTTTCCAGAAAAGGGGGAACAGCTTCTGCCCTCCCCTTCCCCAGATCGAGGTTCTGCAGGAGTAAGCATGATCTATCTGGACTACAACGCCACCACCCCCCTGGCTCCAGAGGTGTCTGAGGGCGTGCAGCCATTTTTGCACGAAGAGTTCGGCAATCCCAGCAGTGATTATGCCCTGGGCCAACGGGCAAAGGCCGCGGTGGCCCAAGCCCGGGCCCAGGTGGCGGCGCTGCTATCGGCCCAGCCCGAGGAGATTGTCTTTGTCAGCGGCGCCACCGAGGCCAACAACTGGGTCTTGAAAGGCGTCAGCCATCATTGCCAGGACCGGGGCCGTCATCTCATCACCACCGCCATTGAACATCCGGCGGTCTTGAATCCTTGCTTATTTTTATTGGAACAAGGCTGGGACGTGAGCTTCGTCAAAGTGGACGGCCGGGGTGTGGTGGACCCTGACGACATCCGCCGGGCCATCCGGCCGGAGACGGTTCTCATCTCGGTCATGCTGGCCAATAATGAAACCGGGGCCATCCAACCGGTCGCCGCCATCAGCACCATCGCCCGGGAACACGGCGTCGCCCTGCACACCGACGCGGCTCAGGCCGTGGGCAAGATACCGGTCAACGTCCAGGCTCTGGGCGTGGATTTCCTCACGGTGGCAGGCCATAAACTCTATGCCCCCAAAGGAATTGGGGCCTTGTATATCAAAGCCGGGCAGCAATTGACCCCCCTGCTCCACGGGGCTTCCCAGGAAGGCGGTCGCCGGGCCGGCACCGAGAACGTCACCCTGGACGTGGCGTTGGGTCTGGCCTGTGAGGTCGCCAGACACCGGTTGGCTGCGGATATGGCCCATTTTCAGGCCAGGCGGGATCAACTCCACGAGCTGCTGCAGGCCGGTTTCCCTGATTTGGTCCTCAACGGCCCGGTCCAAGAACGTTTGCCCAACACCCTGAACGTCTCTTTTCCGGGCCTCAGCGGCGCCGAAATTTTGGCCGGCATCCCGGAACTGGCCGCCTCCAGCGGCGCCGCCTGCCACGGCCCGGAGGTCAAACTCTCCCACGTCCTGGCAGCCATGGGCGTGCCGCCGGAGGTGGGCAAAGGCGCCGTCCGCCTCAGCGTCGGTCGTCAGACCACAACCGCGGACATCAACCGGTCCGCCGAACTTATTCTCAACCGGGTCAAAGCGCTCAGGTCTTAGCGTAAGCTGCGCCAGGACACAGATGTAACCGTACCTGCGTGCTCCCCCCGGCAAACCGGTCTTGGCTTTGACAGGAGGCCATGTGGCCTCAAGACCGGCCACGAGGAACCGTCAGGCTCCTCCTGGCCACTCAGCGCCGATCATTTTATGCTGCTGACAAGCCGACACCGCATCAACCGACTGCGGGCCTGATGGCTACCCCCTGGCTGCTCTGGGGATTAGGATCGGCTCTGGGTTTGGCCACGGCCGACGCCCTGATCAAACGCTATTTCAGCCACCTGACTCCCTATGGCATGATCCTGGTACGCCTGGGCTACACGGTGCCTATCCTTAGTTTGGGGTGGCTGTGGACCCCGCGGCCAGAATTGGGCCCGGTCTTTTTTCTGGCCGTGGCGGTTGCCCTGCCGCTGGAGGTGGCGGCCAGCCTGTTGTACATGCGGGCTTTGCAAAGCGCCCCGTTGTCGCTCTGTGCCCCGATGATGGCTTTTACGCCCCTGTTCCTGATCCTGACCGGGCGACTGCTGCTTGGGGAATCTCTGCAGATTTGGGGGGTTTTAGGGATCGGCGGCATTGTGGTGGGCAGCTATCTCCTCAACCTGCCGGAGCAGCGTCAGGGGTGGCTGGCCCCCTGGACCGCCCTGTGGCAACAGCCCGGGCCCCGCTGGATGCTCCTGGCGGCCGGCTTATATGCCGTCACTTCCGCTCTGGGCAAGCTGGCGGTGGTGCAATCCTCGCCCACCTTTTTCGGTCTCTTTTATCCGACCGTCCTGGGCGGGGTGATGTTGGCTGGCTACCCCTGGAGTTCACGGCCCGGCCCCCAACTGTGGCACAGACCGGGTTGGGGCCTGTTGCTGGGGGTCTGTCTGGCCGGCAGTATCCTCTGCCATTATCATGGCATCCAAGAGGCACCCGCGGCTTATCTTATTGCGGTGAAGCGCACCAGTCTGTTATTCAGCGTCTTGTATGGCGGCCTCTGGCTGGGCGAAGAGCATCTGGCGGCCAGAATCCTGGGGGGGGCCGTCATGGCGGCCGGGGTAATCCTTATCAGCCTGTGGGGGTAATGGCAAAGATTAATGCCCAGAAAGCGACGTTGAGGACATGGCTTCCCCAGATAAAACCCAACTGCCGTATCGCAGCCGGGTGGCCCGGAGAAATCTGCAGGCCTTTCGGGTCAGGATTCATCAGACCGACCTGTTGATCCAGGCGCAGCGCGACCTGACCGACGTGGCCACGACCGTGGTCTTGCAGGAACGCCGGGCCCTGGAGGGCTATATTGCCACCCACCCGGAGTTCTTGGAAACCCTGGCCCCCTGGCCGCCGGACCCCCTGGCGCCGCCATTGGTCCAGGCCATGATTCAGGCCGGCAGCCGGGCCCAGGTCGGACCCATGGCGGCCGTGGCCGGTGCCATCGCCCAGGCCGTGGGCCAGGCCCTGGTCCCCCTCAGTCCGGAAGTAATCGTGGAAAACGGCGGCGATATCTTCCTAAGTCTGGCGGCCCCGGCAACGGTGGCACTCCTGGCCGGTGACTCGCCGTTGAGTCTGAAGGTGGGTCTACACCTGGAGGCTGACCAGACGCCGCTGGGAGTCTGCACTTCGTCGGGCACCATGGGACATTCCCTGAGCTTCGGCCGCGCCGATGCCGCCTGTGTGGTGGCGGCGGATGCGGCCTTGGCCGATGCCGCCGCCACGGCCCTGGGCAACCGGGTGAAAACCGCCGCCGACATCGGCCCCGCCCTGGAGTGGCTCGCCCGCGTGTCGGGCGTCAGGGGCGGGGTGGTCATTATTGGAGATACATTGGGGGCCTGGGGCCAGGTGGAGCTGCGACCGGTTCCTTAAGCAATTGTCTCCTCTTCCGAACAGTGCGAAAAGATGGGAATTCAGGCAGCCTTGTCCCGTTGACGTTGAACATAGGAGATAAGCCTCAGCATCCCCAGGGCCAAGAGGAGAATCCCTCCCGGCAGAGGCACATTGCCCGCAGCCGTTTCTACGGGGGTGGCTAGCTGCACCCAGATACGGGGAATCTCAGAGTTGGCTGCCCCGGAAAAGAGGAACTGGCCGGAAATGTGCAAATCCGTAAAAAAACCTGTGCTATCGGTAAATAACCGGGAAAACGGCATGTTGTTATCAGAAACAAAGGGACCGAAGACCTGACCGTTTATGGTGACACTTTGCAATTCGGCCCGCTGCGTAATGGCTTTCCCCTGTCCCCAGATATTCACATAGCGGAAACCATGATTGACTAACGACGGCGAGATGGAACCAGTTGACTCTTTTGCATCCAGGAAATCACCATCCCGGTTAAAGTCCACGCTCCAGGTGGCCGTGCCGGTGGCGGCCTGATAGGTGAGAAGAAACGTATGGATATCGCCGTATCGGTTGCCGCCAGATTTCCACACTGGGCTGCCCGGAGGATTCAGTTGCGTAGCCGCGGTCCCCGGCGCCGGATCACCGGGCGTAAACAATACCGCCTCATACCCGGTATTGCCGTTTCGCACCCGGGCTTGGATATCATAGGTCGCAGGGACTGGGTCCAGGGATTCAAGGGTGATAGCAAGACCCGGGACGGCAAGGCCGAACACCAAAAAGAAGACCGTGAGGGGCTTGAGCAAACACTGAGCAATCGCCATCCCCTTTATTTTTACAGGCATGTTTATCTCTCCTTTCCAATACACGAGGCAGTTACTGGTCTATTGCTAGATATCGGATCGTGTTGGGAAATCTTGAAAAAAATCCCTTCCCGGACCGGACATGCCGACAGCGCCGGCGCTTTTGCAGTTCTGTCAACAAGGTTTGTCTGCTTTTCCCTTGACCGGCACCAAGGCCTGGCCTAAGATCAAAGAAAAGGCGCGGCAAACCGGCGCCTGATCTCAGCCCGAAGAGGGCACGAGGTATGGTTACCCAAGAAATCGCAGCGCGCGTGGCGCAGTTACGGGATCTGATCCAGTACCACGATTACCGCTACTATGTCCTGGACGAGCCAGAGATCGCTGATGCGGAGTATGACCGGCTCTTCCGGGAATTACAGCAATTGGAGGAGCAGTACCCCGAACTGGTGACGCCCGATTCCCCCACCCAACGGATCGGCGGCCGCCCGGCCGACCGGTTCGAAACCGTGGAACATCGGCAGCCCATGCTGTCGTTGGAAAATGCCTTCAGCGACGGCGAAGCTCACGAGTTTGACCAGCGCATCAAACGGTTTTTGCGGCAGACCGAGGATGTCTCTTATGTGGTGGAGCCCAAAATGGACGGCGTTGCCGTCAACCTCACCTATGAGCACGGCCTGCTTACCATCGGCGCCACCCGGGGGGACGGTTGGCGGGGCGAGAACGTAACCCAAAACTTAAAAACCGTCAAGACGATTCCCTTGCGACTGCGAGCCGAGACCATAACGCTGCCAGAGTTTTTGGAGGTCCGGGGCGAAGTCTACATGGATGTCCAGGATTTCAAAAAACTCAATACCGAGCGGGAACATCGGGGGGAACCGGCTTTTGCCAATCCCCGCAACGCCGCGGCCGGCTCCCTGCGTCAGCTCGATCCGGCCATCACCGCCAGTCGACCCCTAAAAATATATTGCTATGGCATCGGCGAGGTTCAGGGCCGCAGTTTCACCAGCCAATGGGAGGTGTTAGAAACCCTGAGGGCCTGGGGGCTGCGGGTCAACCCCCAGGTGGAGCGTCACCAGGGCATTGCTGCGGCCATTGCCTACCACCACCGCCTGGAACAGCAACGCCACGCCCTGCCTTACGAAATCGACGGCGTGGTGATCAAGGTGGACAGCCTGGACCTGCAGGCCCGCCTGGGGCTGAAAACCCGCAGTCCGCGCTGGGCCCTGGCCTATAAATTCAGCGCCACCCAGGCCACCACGCGGGTCCTGAAGATCATCGTCCAGGTAGGGCGTACCGGCGCCGTCACCCCCACCGCCATTATGGAGCCGGTGGAGGTGGGCGGCGTCACCGTCAGCCGGGCCACCCTCCATAACGAAGACGAGGTGGCCCGCAAAGACGTCCGGGAGGGTGACTGGGTGCTGATCCAGCGGGCCGGGGATGTCATCCCGGAAGTGGTCAAGGTTATCACCAGCCGGCGCACCGGCCAGGAAAAGCCTTTTACCATGCCGAGCCATTGCCCGGTCTGTGGCACGGCTCTGGTCCGCCCGGCCGGGGAGGCCGTCACCCGCTGTCCCAACCCGGATTGCATCGGGCAACTGAAACGGGCCATACGCCATTTTGCCAGCAAAGGGGCCATGGACATCGACGGTTTGGGGGAAAAAATCATCGAGCAGTTGGTGGACAACGGCCTCATTCAGGACGTGGCCGACCTCTACCGTCTTACCGTCGACGATCTGGTGCCGTTGGAGCGGTTTGCAGAAAAATCTGCCCAGAATATCATTACGGCCATCCAGAAAAGCAAGGAACCGCCGCTGGCAAGGTTCATCTTGGCCCTGGGGATTCGCTATGTGGGCGAGGCCACGGCCAACCTCCTGGCGCAGCATTTCCAATCGTTGGCAGCCCTTGAGCAGGCCAGCGAAGCCGAGTTGCTGCAGGTGGAGGGCATCGGCC
>CALGOE010000005.1 GCA_937958145.1 uncultured Desulfobacca sp. | reverse complement strand
CCTGAAATTCGGGAGCGACGGTAACGCGAATCTCCGCCACATGCCTGCCCCAACCGAAGGTCTGATAGTGCAGCGTCCCATTGGCCACAATGCGGCCTTCATACTCGGCCAGGATGGGCAGGACCAGATCATAATTCAGATTGCGGGCCCATTTCTCAATCAGCTTGCGGTCCGTTACCACATTCCGGAGATAACGCCGATCCTCCGGATCCAGGTTGATAAAAAAATTATACAAGGCATACTGGTCATCCCGGGTCATCGGACGCAGGGTCACCACACTGCCATCCGGCAAGGCCACTTGCTTGGGATATTGCTCTAACATGGGCGTGCTCCTTTCTTGATCTCCAATCCCTTGACGATCGCACCCAACGCTCTCCGAGATCGTCGGACCGCCAACTCTCCTCAAACCCTTCAGGGCACGTTTTCCAGTAGGCCAGCTTATTAATGAGTGGTTATTTATCTGTGTTATATTTTATATTAAATACGTTCATTTTTTGCAAGAAAACGATGCTGATCCGGGTACTGAGGCAATTGCTTTCCTGGTTATCACCGGTTCTCCTTCTTTTGTCCGGCCTCCTGCAGGCCATGGCGGTGCCGAATGTTTTGTCCGCATACTCAAGGAAAATCTTCTCTGGCTGCAGGACTTCGCCACGGTGGAGGAATTGCGCCAGACTCTGCTCCTTTTCCAACACCTCTATAAAGAGCCGTGGATTATCCGACGCCACATCAAGAAAACCCCAAGTCCGTGAGGAACACCTTTGTGCCCTGCCTCTGGCCGCCTGATGTATCCAAAAACTTTGTCCAGATATTTTTTACCTTTACAGACCTCACCTCACGATGACGCCCTGGCGCCCAGCTCCACTTTTCACTTCCCTCAGGTTGGGTAAAGTACTGGCACCTCCACGCTGCTGTGCATGCTCGGCACACAAAAACGGGGCGGGCCGTTTCCGGTCCGCCCCTGGGGCACATAACCGAGGAGAGGTTATGAAGGTTAGAGGTTAGGGTTTATGAGGATGTATGGCGAAGAGAAACCTTAAATACAGTGGCCAGTGGCCAGCTCTTATAGGGCGGCCTGTGGCCGCCGTTGCTTGCTTATAGGGCGGCCTGCGGCCGCCGTTGCTTGCCTATAGGGCGGCCTGCGGCCGCCGTTGCTTGCCGCCGGCAATGATCAGTGATCAGTGGCCGGTGAATAGTCGTCAGATATTGTCGGGCGGGCCGGACCCGCCCTTTCCGGTTCATCAATAATGTTTCCAGGCAATTTTTTGTAGGGGCGAGCCGCCGGCTCGCCCCGGTTTTGTCACGGTGTTATCTACTCGTGGTCACCAGGTGGCCCTGGGCGTCGTAGACCTCGATCTCGACCATGCGACCGCCATCCAGGCGGTGGGTGGCGCAGCTCAGTCACGGGTCGTAGCAGCGGACGGCCATCTCCACTTTGTTCAGGGCCTCCTCGGTGATGACCCCTTTGTGGATCACGGCGTCGGCCGCGGCCCGGATGCTCATGTTCATGGGCGCCACGTTGTGGGTGGTGCCGACGATGAGATTGGCCCGGGAGATGCAGCCGTTGTCATCGGTGGAATAGTCGTGGATCAGCGTCCCCCGGGGGGCCTCAACGCAGCCGATGCCCCGGCCGGCCTGGGGCGTCACTTCGTTGCGGACGTGCGGATCGGTGATGGTCTCGTCTTCCAGCAGCTCAATGACCCGCTCGCAGGCGTAGACCAGCTCAATGAGGCGGGCCCAATGGTAGAGCATGGTGGATTGGGCCGGTCGCCCGAATCTGGCCCGGAATTCCTCCAACTCGGCCTGGGCGTAGGGGGTGTTGATCCTGTCGCAGACGTTCAGCCGGGCCAGGGTGTTGACCCGGTAGATGCCCTTGGGCTGCTTGAGGTCCATGGAGAAGCCTTCGTTCCAGGTCCGGGCGTAGGGGAACTTGCAGTAGGACCAGTCCTCGATGTGCTCGCCCAGGAAATCCACATACTGCTGATAGGTGAAGTCCTGGTAGCTGCCGTCGGGCTTCATGAGGCGCAGGACGCCGTCAAAGAGGGTCAGGGAGCCGTCTTCGGGCTTGACGGTGCCCAGGAAGCCGGTCCTGATCTCGCCCAGTTTGAGGGTGGCCTCATCCAGGTTGGCGAAGATGTTCTTTTTGGCAAAATCGATGCAGAAGCGGGCGAACTCCAGCTGCTCCCGGCTCTTGGCCAGCATTTCCTGGCGTTCGTCCTCCCGCATGGGCTTGGCAAAGCCGCCGGGCACCACGACGATGGGGTGGATGACCTTGCCGGCGAACTTTTCGATCATCATCTGGCCCATCTGCCGCATCTTCACCACCTGGGTGGCCAGCTCCGGCGCGGCCTGGACGATGCCCAGGACGTTGCGGACTTTGTAGTCCGCCCCGGCGCCCAGGACAAAGTCGGGCGCGGCCAGGAAGAAGAAGTGCAGGATCTTGTCGTTGATTTGGGCCATGACCTGCATCAGCTCCCGGAGCTTCCAGCCGGTGGGCGGCACCTGGGCGTTGAAGCAGCCGTCCACCGCCTTGTTGGAGGCAGTATGGTGCATCCAGGGGCAGATGCCGCAAATGCGGTTAACGATCTTGGGCACCTCCTCGGCCGGCTTGCCCTCGATGAACTTCTCAAAGCCCCGCAGGGACATGATGTTGAAGCGGGTGTCGGCCACATTGCCCTGTTCGTCCAGGGTGATGGCGATGCGGGCGTGCCCCTCGATGCGGGTGATGGGTTGGATATTGATCACTCTGCGGTGCGGCGCGCCATGGGTCATGGTCTGCTCGGCGCCGACTTCAATGGTAGTCTGAGCCATACTTCCTCCTTACCGCCCCCGGGCCGCTTTGGGCCGCAGGAGGCCATGGGCGCCGGAAAACTCCAGTAGGGTTGATTTTTCCGGAATGGATCTGATGTCCACCTGGTTGCTGGCCAGGGCGTTGAGATAATCCAGCAACTGATTGCCCTGCTGCTGCACCGGGCCGAAACAGCCCTGGCAGGGGACCCGGGCCAGGATGCAGCGGGGGGCTTCGCCGTTCTTGCCGGCGCAGCCGCCCCGGGTCACCGGGCCCATGCAGGGCAGGCCCTGCTCCAGCAGGCAGTGCATCTCGCTCACCGGTTTGCTGGGGTCATAGTGGGCGTTGCGCAGGAAGCGGTTCAGGTGGCGCAGATTGCCCTTGCCCGTCTTGATGGTGGGGCAGGTGTCGCAGACGCTCTTCATGGGCAGCTGCGGCGCCCGGCCTTCCAGCAGGGCCAGGATGGTCTCGCCGATCCAGTCGGGATGGGGCGGACAGCCGGGGAGATAGATGTCCACCTTGATCTTCTCATCCAGGGCATAGGAGCGGTCCAGGCAGGCCGGCAGCACCGGATCGCTGGGCGTGGCCTGGGCGTCGGTGGTCTCGGATCCCCGATAATAGCGGTCAAAGAGCTCCTCATTGCGCCACTGGTTGATCAGGGCCGGGATGCCGCCGTGGGTGGCGCAGGTGCCCAGGGCGATGATGACATCGCAGGCCTGGCGCATGGCCTCGGCAATCTCCAGGTGTTCCTGGTTGCGGATGCCGCCGGTGATAATGCCCACCGTGGCCTTGGGAATGTCAATGTGATGGATGTCCCCTTCGCCGGTCTGGCCGAAGTATTTATGGTCCATGAGGACCGGGATATGGACAAATTCCAGGTGGGGCAGGACCTCCAGGAGGGTCTCGCCCAGGTTGAGGATGGCGATCTCACACCCGGAACAGGAATTGAGCCATTCTTCTGCTACTTTAACAGGCATCAGACCTCCTCCCTAACCCAACACCCGGAGGGATTTCTTTTCCAGCTCGGCATGCTTGGCCTCGGCATGGCGCTTCTTTTTCTCGGACCATTCGATAACCTTGGCCAAGGCGTCGCCGGCGAAGTTGGGGTTGTTTTTATATTCAAATATCTCAATATCAGTGCCTTTGGAATCGGCCAGCACCGCCCGGCCGATGGGCGTGCGGGTAATGACCGTGGTCCAGCCCTCCGGGGAGCCGATGCCGCCGAAGGAGATGTCGGCATATTCGGCGGCATAGTCATCACAGTAGTGGCAGGCGTAGCGCTTGATGAAATCCAGCCTGTCCAAAGAAATATTGATGATCTCTTTATTCTTCAGGTGGATCATCAGATTTTCCTTGACATTGACCTTGGCCACCTCATCCCATCGGAAACCGCCCAGTTGTTCCAGTTTCTGCCGCTGTTCCGGGCCGAAGTGGAAATTGCCGGTGCAGAACAGGCCGAAATGGTATTTGATGGTGCCCGAGGGCACGATGCCCATGACTTCCATGCGGCGCAGGGTGTTGATCTGGCACGGCGTGCCCACAAAGGCCACCCGGTTGAGATGTTTTTTGGCCACTTCCCCCAATTCGATGATGGAGGGCGAAAACGTTTCGTAGAGGCTGGAATAGACCTTGGAGAAGTGGGTCATGCCGTGCATGGTGTCGAAGTGGAAACCGGCCGCGTCGATGATCTCCTCCCGGTTCAGGGCCAGCCAGGGCAGGCGCCGGAAGGGGCCGACCCGGCGGCTGACGATGGCGCCGTCAATGCGGCCCATATCCAGCAGGTGCAGCAGCAGGGCGGTGACCACGCCGCCGTCGGTGGCGTGGGCCAGGACCTCGGGGTCCTTGGCCCGGGCCACGGTGGTCTCGATGACCCGGCCGATGGGGGCGCTCCAGGCGAACTGGCGCTTCAGCTCCTCGTCCAGCTCGTTGACTTCCGGGCAGATGGAGTGGCAGATGCCGCATTCGATGCATTTTTCGATGTCGGCATAGCGGGGCCGGCCGCTTTCGTCCAGCTCCAAGGCGCCGTAATTGATGGCCGTGCAGAAGGTGACGCAGCCGCCGCAGTGATGGCAGAGGCCGGGCTTTTGGACCTCTTGAATGAGATTAAAAAAGGTCTTCATGCTGTCCTCCTGCCTTAGGCGGCCCGGGCCAGGGGCACCCGCACCGGATTGGGCCCCAACTGCCGGATCTTTTCGGTAAATTCCGTAACCAACTGGGCAAACCGGGGCGCCTCCGCCGAGGACACCCACTCGATGGCAAACCTCTCCGGATCGATGCCCAGATCTTCCAGGACGATTTTTATGGCTTCGCTGCGGGCCAGGGCTTTGTGATTACCATCCAGGTAATGACAGTCGCCCAGGTGTCACCCCATGACGATGACGCCGTCCAGCCCCCGCTCCAGGGCATCCACCACCAGGCGGGGATGCACCATGCCGGAACACATGGTGCGGATGACCCGCATGTTGGGAGGATACTGGAGACGGGAGACCCCGGCCAGGTCGCCGCCGGCATAGGCGCACCAATTGCACAGGAAACCGAGGATCACCGGTTCAAATTGTGCTGACATGACAAGCCTCCTTCAAAATTTTTATCTCTATGAGCGGGGGGCCGCAGCCGCTTACCCCCTGGGGCCATGGCCCCCGCTCCCCGCTGATTTTTTTCTTTGGCCGGGGAGGGGGCCAGGGGGCCAGCCCCCTCCCCCCTCCCCTCAAACCCCTCCCCCAACCCCAATTAAGGGTATTGGCTTTGCCATAAGACCTTAAGGTTCCGCCACACCGTCGCAGCCCTTACAGCTCACCCGGCCCTTATGAATGGGTGCCCGCCAGCTCAGGAAGATGAGTTATT
>CALGOE010000004.1 GCA_937958145.1 uncultured Desulfobacca sp. | reverse complement strand
CTCCGGCCGGCTGGCAGGAGCCGTCAACACTCTTGGCCAGGCCACGAACACCGGCAAGGATGAGTCCCTTGACCCTTGAGGAATTACAGCAGAACGCCCGGCAGGCCCTGGAAGAAATGGCTGCAGCCTCTACCAAAGAGGCCCTGGAACAGATCCGCGTGCGGTTCCTGGGCCGGAAGGGGTTGATCACCCAGGCCCTCCGCTCCCTGGGCAGCCTGCCGCCAGAAGTTCGCCCCCAGTTCGGCCAGGAGGCCAACCGGCTGAAAAAGCTGTTGGAGGTCCACCTGGAGGAAGCCCAGGACCGCCTGAAAAAAGCTGCCCTGGCAGCCGAGGCGGCCAGCCTGGATGTTACCCTGCCCGGCCGGCGGTTGGATCAAGGGCGCCTCCACCCCATTACCCGCATCACCCGGGAGATCTGCGACATCTTCATCCGCATGGGGTTTGAGATCGCCGAGGGCCCGGAAATCGAGACGGATTATTACAACTTCGAGGCCCTGAACATCCCCAAGGATCACCCGGCCCGGGACATGCAAGACACTTTTTATATCTCCGAGAACATTGTCTTGCGCACCCACACCTCACCTATCCAGGTCCGGGTCATGGAACAGCAGCAGCCGCCGGTGCGGGTCATCGCCCCGGGCAAAACCTTTCGCCGGGACTCCGACCTGACCCACACCCCCATGTTTCATCAGGTAGAGGGCCTGTTGGTGGACAAAGGGGTCTCTTTCGCCGATCTGAAGGGAGTCTTGACCCTCTTTGTGCACGAAATGTTCGGTCCTGAGGTAAGCCTCCGCTTCCGCCCCAGCTTCTTTCCTTTTACTGAACCCAGCGCCGAAGTGGATATTCAGTGCGTCATCTGTGGCGGCTCCGGCTGCCGGGTTTGCGGTCAGACCGGATGGCTGGAAATCTTGGGCTCCGGCATGGTGGACCCGGCCGTCTTCGGCTTTGTGCATTACGATCCCGAAGTGTATACCGGCTTTGCCTTTGGCATGGGCATCGAACGCATTGCCATGTTGAAATACGGCATCAATGACCTGCGCCTCTTCTTTGAGAACGATCTGCGTTTTCTGCGGCAGTTTTGAGATGCTCGCAGTTGCCCCTTATCCGTGAAAACTTTCCATTCTTCAGGACACGTTGAGAATTAAGAGGAGCAGGGGAACGGTGCAAAATATGTTCCCCTTCCCTTCTCCCGTTTCCCTCTTGCCGGTCGCTGACCCCTAACCACTTCCCATGTGGCGTCTCTTGGATCATGGTCCCAGCCCTCCGGCCTGGAATATGGCCCTGGATGAAGTGCTGCGGCGTTCCCACGCCGAAGCCGGCGGTCCCTCCCCTGAAGGGAGTCTGCCCGTGACGTCCTTGGAAGAAATCCTGGGTGCAGCACCTCTGTTGCCGGCGGTAAAACAAGCCCTGCAGCGGGGTCTGGAAGAAGAGCTGGGAATAATGCTGACCCCTGGCGATTTTACCCTATGGGAACGTAAGGCTTTAGAGCGGGATTATGCCCAGGCCTTGGGGCAAGCAGCACTTGCGGGCCGGCCGGCACCCGG
Organism: uncultured Desulfobacca sp.; assembly: GCA_937958145.1. Lineage (GTDB taxonomy): Bacteria > Desulfobacterota > Desulfobaccia > Desulfobaccales > Desulfobaccaceae > Desulfobacca. The sequence continues at coordinate 4,577 of CALGOE010000004.1, read as the reverse complement.
AGTCAGCTAGATGGGACGGAGCCACATTTTATTGACCCAACAACAGCTCCCCCTGCCGCCGGCCGGAGTCTTCCCCTTTTTTGCCGACGCCAGCAATCTGGAACGGATAACGCCGCCGGAACTGCAGTTTCACATTATCACGCCCGGCCCCATCAGGATGCAGGTGGGCACTCTCATCGAATACCGCCTACGCCTTTTTGGAGTGCCCTTCGCCTGGCTGACCCGCATCTCCCACTGGGACCCGCCCCATTGTTTTGTGGACGAACAGCTCCTGGGTCCGTACCGGCAATGGGTGCATACCCATCATTTTCAACCCCATGCAGAGGGCACCCTCATGATCGACCGGGTGGTCTATCAGCTTCCCTTTTTTCCTTTAGGGGAATTGGCCCTGCCTTTGGTGCGTCGCCAGCTGAAGCGGATATTTTCTTTCCGGCGCCAGACCATCGCCCAGCTCCTTGCCGCCCCGGCAAAAAGGCAAGTGGCCACGGGGGAAGCAAAGGGCAGAAAATAACTTCCCTTATTCCTCATGCCATGCTTCTTTCCCCCGACCCGGCCTCGCATGCCTGGGTTTTCGTTCTTTTCCCCAAACCTTGCTAGTGCTGCAGCAGGATCCTGATGTGATCGGCGACGCAGGCCGCCAGCACGCTCAGGTTGTAGCCTCCTTCCAATACCGTGATGAGGCGGCCCTGACAGGCTTCTTGGGCAAAGGCGGCCAAGAGGGAACCCATGGTTCGATAGCCCTGTTCCGTCAATTGCATATTGGCCAACGGATCGTCGGCATGCGCATCAAAACCGGCGGAAATGAGGAGGAATTCCGGCGCAAAGGCCCGTAGCGCCGGCAAGACCCGGGTCTCTAACACCCGTCGGTAATCCTCATCAGTGCTGCCAGGGGGCAGGGGGAGGTTCAGGGTTGCCCCCTGCCCTGCTCCCAGGCCGATTTCCGAGCTTTTGCCCGTGCCCGGATAAAGGGTATAGGGGTCCTGATGTAGAGAAATATAGAGCACCGTGGGATCGGTTTCAAACAGGTGCTGGGTGCCATTGCCATGATGCACATCCCAGTCAACGATGGCCACTTTCTTTAACCCATGGTGCTTCTGGAGGTATCTGGCCCCCAGAGCGATATTGTTAAAAAAACAGAACCCCATGGCGCGGTTCCGTTCAGCATGGTGCCCCGGCGGGCGGAGGGCGCAAAAGGCGTTCTTGACGGTCCCGGCCATCACCGCATCAGCCGCAGCTAAAACGCCGCCCACGGCCAGCAGGGCAACTTCAAAGGATTTTGGACAGATGCCGCAGTCGCCGGTATCGAGGATGGGAACGCCCTTCTCACAGGCCCGTCGGAAGCGTTCGATATAGCCCGGGTCGTGCAGGGTGGTAATCCACTCGAGGGGGGCCGGGAACGGCTCAATAAGGACTACTTGATTGATCAGGCCGGTCTCCACCAGACGTTTCTGGATGGCCTGCAGGCGCTCGGGCCGCTCCACATGGAAGGCCCCGGGATCATGCCAGAGATAGCGGTCATCATAAACATAGCCGGTTGCGGCCATAGTCAGCCTCCTTGAACAGGTTGACAGCATCCTTGCCAACAGGGGGCAGAGGGACCGGCCACCTGCCTCCCCTCCCCCAGCTTGGCTTAAAACCGCCCTCCCAGGGTTCCGGCGTAGCCGGTTAATTCCACATAGCCCTGGCCGCTGACGGGCTTGCCGTTTTTGGTGCCTTTGACCCGGACGCTGCCTTCCCAATACGTGATTTGGGTACTTTTAGAAGTGATCAACTCCTGATCGGAGACGGTGGGCTGGATTTCCAGCTCATAGCCTGGCGCCGGCAGGCTGATTTTCCAGGCGGCCGGGTAGACCGCGCCGGATTTGGGGGATTGCCAGGTTGCCAAGGGCTGGATGGCAAAGTCGGTTAACTGCAGGTGGCGGCCCCGGCCCCCCGGATCGACTAACGTTCCCGAGGAATGGGGGTCCAGGCTGCCGTCCTGATGGCGCAGCACATAGAGCATGAGATCGTGCCCGTCGTCCAATTGCAGGGAAAACCAGTCCCATCCGGTCTGGTACGGGGCCAGTTGGCTGCTGGAGAACTCATGATCCATCCAGCTCAGCCCCTGCACCTGATAGGTGCGGCCCTGATAGATCAGGGTCCCCCGGGTGGCTAGCCGGGTCAGGGAATAGTAATGGCTGGCATAGCCTTCGCCAGCCGCTTTTTGACTGACGCCATCAAGGCCATGAATGACCGGCGGCTTGCTGGGAGTAAGACGGAGATTGAGACTGAGGTTGATCGCGCCGGCCCGCAGCCGGTGCTCCTCCCCCTGCAGCTCCGCCTGCCAATTATCTATCCAGACCCGGTAGTGATCCGTCTCGGCGCCGGACATGCCCAAGGCTCCCCGCCCCACCTTTTCATGATAGACAAATTTCCGGCCTTGAATATCAGTCAGGGCCAAGTGGGCGAAATAAAGGGTATGCAGGGACCAGGCTGAGCGGGCCTGGGCATCAGGGCGCCGCACCCCGACCCGGAAAAAGGTGAGCTGGTAGCTGAACGGCTCCCCCTGCTCTCCCGTCAGGTGGCCGGTGTAATACCACCACTCGGTCTTGAAATCCGGATGCGCCGCATGATCCCGGGGGAAGGCATATTGCCAGCCGGGCTGCGACAGGCGGAATTCCTGACCAGCAAACGACCTGCCAGGAGATGGGAGAGCTAACATCGAGACGAGGCCGAATATGAGCCATATCCCGAAAACCTGTTTCCAGCACCAGACCAAACCTTCGGCTACTGACCACTGCCTGTGGATCACCGCTCACCCCTTTTGCAGCCGATAGCCCGCTGCCGTTAACGTCGCCACAATCCTGTCGCAGTGGCTCGCCCCCATGGTTTCCACATCAATCTTTACCCGGGTTTCCTGCAGCGGCAGATCCAGACCCAGACGGTCATGACTGAGGGACAGAATATTGGCGCCGGCCTGACCCAGGAGAGTGGTCAGCCGGCCCAGGGAGCCGGGGGAATCCGGCAGGACGACGCTGAGACTGAGCAGGCGTTGGGAGTGTAAGAGCCCCCGCTGCACCACCCGCTCCAAGAGAGGGATGTCCATATTGCCGCCGCTGATGACCAGGACCACCCGCCGCCCGAGATCGGCCTCGGCCAACTGCTGCAGCAGGGCGGCCACCGGCACGGCGCCGGCCCCTTCGCTGAGGGTCTTTTTCCGCTCCAGGAGCAACAGGACAGCATCGGCGATCTGGTCTTCGCTGACCAGAGCCAGCCCGTCCAGATAGCGTTGCAGGATGGGGAAGGTATGTTCGCCCAAGCGGGTGACGTTGATGCCGTCGGCCAGGGTTGGTGCTCCGGCGACGGCTACCGGATGTCCGGCGGCAAAGGCAGCCGGTGCAGAAGGCACCAGTTCGGTCTGGACCCCGTAGACGCGAATACGGGGATTGGACTCTTTGAGCGCCAGCGCCACCCCCGCGGCCAGACCGCCCCCGCCCACGGGAATGAGGACTGTATCCAGATCGGGCCGATCGCTGAGCAATTCCAGCCCGAGTGTGCCCTGACCGGCGATGATTTCGGGATCATCAAAAGGATGGATGAAGGTCAGACCTTCCTGAGCCAACCCCTGGGCCCGCTCCAAAGCCTCGGCCAGGGTCTGGCCGTGGCGTATGACCTTGCCACCGTAACTTTCGGTGGCCATCTGTTTGGAGAGCGAAGCCCATTGGGGCATGATGATGGTAGCCGGACGCCCCGCCAGGGAGGCGGCGTAGGCCACCCCCTGGGCGTGATTGCCCGCCGACGCCGCCACCACGCCAAGAGGCTTGGCGGTTGCCGGCAAGAGCTTCAGCTTATTGAGGGAGCCCCGCAGTTTAAAAGAGCCGGTCGTCTGGAGATTCTCCAGCTTCAGAAAGATCTCCCGACCGCTGCGCCGGCTGAGGGTCTGGGAAGAGACCACGGGCGTGTGGCTGATCTGGCCGGCCAACCGCGTTTGAGCCGCCTGAATGTCCGCCAAGGTCACCATGTCGCTATTGGAATCACCGAACCAGCAGCTGATACATCATGAAGCAAACTCCAGATCGGAGCCTTAGGCCTGTTGCGCCTTGCGCCAGCCGGCGTCTTTCAACTCCTGGACATGCCTTAGCATGGTCGCCTTTAAGGCGTTGATATAGGCCAGACGGTCCTGTTGGAAGAGGGGGGCCAAGTCAGCATGCAGACGGGTGCGCTCGGCCAGATCCTGGGGAGTCAGACCGTTCCAACTGCAGTAACCCTGTTCAAAGAGATAATCCGGAGTGATCTCCTCTGTCATGCCTTTTTGCCAGAAGAAAAACCTGGCCCCTTCGATATCATATTCCAAAATCCAGCCGCAATCCTCGGTCATGGTTTCCGGGTCCCATTGGGCCTGATGGCGGCACTCCGGACAGTAAAGATTCACCAAAATACTCTCCGGCAGGATATTGTCCCGGTGCATAAAATGGGCTTCCTGACGGCCGCAGGCGCACGGCCGGCGAATACTGAGGCACATGCTACTCTTCCTCCCTCTGCTGAGTCTGACAGTTATAACATAGTATCTGGCCACACCCTTGGCAACGACGAATTTG
>CALGOE010000003.1 GCA_937958145.1 uncultured Desulfobacca sp. | reverse complement strand
ACCTTTGACCTTTAAAGGACTTGCCATGAAACAACGACTAGTCATCATCGTCACGGTTCTATTCCTCGTCGCCGGCTGCGGTGACAAAAACACCTATGTGCCGCCGCCGCCCCCCAAGGTGGAGGTGAGTCAGCCCCTGGTTAGGCCGGTGACTGATTACCTGGAGTTTACCGGCAATGTGGTGGCTTACCAGACGGTGCCGCTGCAGGCCCGAGTAGAGGGTTATCTCCAAAAGGTGCTCTTCCAGGACGGCCAGTATGTCAAAAAGGGACAGTTACTCTTTGTGATTCAGCAGGACACCTACGAGGCGAAGCTGAAACAGGCCCGGGCTTCGGTGCTGGCGGAAAAGGCCCAACTGGAGCATGCGGAGACGGAGTATCGGCGTTACGCCAAGTTGGTGCAAGAAGATGCCGCGGCCCAGACCGATGTGGACCGGTGGCGCTACGAGCGGGATTCCCGGCAAGCCGCCTTATTGGCGGCGCAGGCCCAGGTGGAGCTGGCCAAATTGAATCTGGATTATACCCGGATAACAGCCCCTTTTGACGGCCGCATGGGCCGCCATCTCAAGGATCCGGGTACCCTGGTGGGGGCCGGGGAAAAGACGTTGTTGGCGGAGATCAACCAGATCGATCCTATTTATGTCTATTTTAATATCAACGAACAGGACCTGCTGCGGGTGCGGGGCAAAAAACCGGCGCCGCCGGCGGGAAGCCAGGGCCATCAATACCCAGTCATGGTGGCCCTGGCCGATGACACGGATTTCCCCCATAAGGGGCAACTTGACTTTGCCGCCATCTCCCTCAATCCCACCACCGGCAGCCTGATGCTTCGGGCCATCCTGGCCAATCCCAATCACGTCCTGCTGCCCGGCATGTTTGCCCGGGTGCGGGTGCCGATGGCTGAGCAGCAGCAGGCCCTCCTGGTGCCTGAGGCGGCCATCAGCTATGATCAGCTCGGGCCCTACCTGCGGGTGGTCAATGAGAAAAATGTGGTGGAGCGCCGGGGGGTGAAATTGGGCGTCCAAGAGGATGCCTACCGGGTGGTGCTGGAGGGCCTCCACCCCCACGACTGGCTGGTGGTTAGCGGCATGCTCCGGGCCATTCCCGGCCGGGAGGTCACGCCGGCGCGGACGCCCCTCTCTGCCTCTCCTCCAGCCGGGGAAGCGGAGAAGTCCCAGCCATGATCTCCACCTTTTTCATCAACCGGCCCATTTTTGCCAATGTCATCGCCATCATCACGATCATCCTGGGAGCGGTCTGTCTCTTCCGCCTGCCGGTGACCCAATATCCCGACATCGTGCCCCCCACCATCCAGGTGACCACCAGTTATTCGGGGGCCAGCGCCCAGGTGGTGGCCAATACGGTGGGCATCCCCCTGGAGCAGGCCGTCAACGGCGTCAAAAACTCCATTTATATGTCTTCTACCAGTGGCAGCGATGGTAGTTATATCCTGACCATTACCTTTGCGGTGGGCACCGATCTGGATGCCTCGCTGGCCCTGGTCCAGAACTTTGTCAACGGCGCCCTGTCCCAACTGCCCTCCACCGTGCAATCCATGGGGGTGAACGTCAAACAGATTTCCACCAATATCCTCCAGTTGGTCAGCCTCTACTCGGACGACGACCGCTTTGATGAGACCTTTCTGGCCAACTACGGCATCATCAATCTGCAGTATCCCCTGGGCCGCCTGCCAGGGGTGGCACAGATAAAAATCGTTGGAGCCGGCGCCTATGCCATGCGCGTCTGGCTGGACCCCAACAAACTGCAGCATTTCAACCTTACGGCCATGGATGTGGTTAATGCGGTGCAGCAGCAGAACGTCCAGGTGGTGGCCGGCCAGCTGGGCGGCCCCCCGGTGCCGGGCACGCAGGCCTTTCAGTTCACCCTGAATGCCCTGGGGCGCCTGGAAGACGTGGGCCAGTTTGAAAACATCATCGTCAAGACCTTCCAGACGCCGGAGGCCACCCAGATCGTCCGGGTGAAAGATCTGGCCCGGGTGGAACTGAGCCAGCAATCCTTCACCAACTTCTCCAACCTGCGGGGTCACAAGGCGGCCCATATCCTGGTCTATGCCGAACCCGGGGCCAATGCCATCGCTGTGGGCAAGGAAGTAGCAAAAACCGTTCAGGAAATGAGCCGGACCTTTCCCAGCGGCCTCAAATACGAGGTCTCCTACGACACCACCATCTTCATCGATCAGGCCATCACTGCGGTCTATCATACCCTCTATGAGGCGGCCATCCTGGTGCTCATCGTCATCATGGTCTTCCTGCAGAACTGGCGCGCCACCCTGGTGCCGGCCACCACCGTGCCGGTGACCATCATCGGCGCCTTTGGGGCCATTGCCCTGTTGGGCTTCACCGTCAATCTCATGACCCTCTTTGCTCTGATCCTGGCCATCGGCATCGTGGTGGACGACGCCATCGTCATTGTGGAGAATTCCTCCCATTATATTGAGCAGGGACTTTCGCCCCATGACGCCGCCATCAAGGCCATGCAGGAACTGACCGGCCCGGTGATGGGCATCACCCTGGTGCTCACCGCCGTCTTCCTGCCGGCGGCATTTATGCCGGGGATCACCGGCCAGCTTTTCCGGCAATTCGCCCTGGTCATCGCCGCCACCGCGATCATCAGCGCCCTGAACGCCCTGACCCTGAAGCCGGCCCAATGTGCCCTGTATCTGAAGCCCCCGGATCCCAACCGGAAACCCAATGCCTTTTACCGGGGCTTCAACCGGGTTTATGGCTCGGTGGAAGATGCGTATATTCAGGTAGTGCGGCGGATGGTGGCCCGTCCCGGCCTCATGGCCTTGGTGTTTGTCCTGATGATCGGGGTTGTCGGCTTCTTTTTTGCTAGGCAGCCCACCGGTTTTTTGCCGGAGGAAGATCAGGGATATGCCATTGTGGTGGGGATGCTGCCGCCGGGGGCGTCGCAGCCCCGGGTGCAAGAGGTGGCGACCCAATTGGGTCCCATCCTGCGGCAGGTCCCCGGGGTGGCCTCCTGGGTGACCATCGGCGGTTTTTCCATGCTGGATGCCGCCAATGTTTCCACGGTCTTCACCATTTTTGTGACGTATGAGCCTTGGGAGAAGCGGGGGACGGCCCAAAGCCAGGCAAAGATCCTGGCTGACCTGCGGCAGCGCTTGGCCGGCGTGCTGGAGGCGGAATTCGCCGTGCTGGTGCCACCGCCCATTGCCGGTTTGGGCCAGTCCGGGGGGTTTCAGATGATGGTGGAGGACCGCCAGAGCCTGGGTTTAGAGGTCTTGACGGCAAATGCCATGGAATTAATGCGGGCCGCCGGCGCCCAGTCGGGTCTGAGGGGCCTGGCCACCACCTTCAATCCCGGCAGCCCCCAGCTCTTTTTGGATATCGACCGCACCAAGGCGGAATCCCTGGGCATACCCCTGAATAATGTGTTCAATACCTTGCAGGCCTATCTGGGTTCGGCGTTCGTGAATCTTTTTAATAAATTCAATCAGTCTTATCAGGTCTATGTGCAGGCGGCGGCGCCCTACCGGCTCGGCGAAAATGATATCAAAGCCCTTTATGTTCGGAATATCAAAGGGGAAATGGTTCCATTAGGTACGCTCCTGACCTTCCGCCGGGTTTTGGGGCCCGAACTCATCACGCGGTATAACCTCTATCCGGCGGTGCCGGTTTTCGGTTCGGCGGCGCCCGGCTTCAGCTCCGGCCAGGCCCTGACCCTCATGGAGCAGGTGGCCCAACATACCCTTTCCGAGGGCATCGCCTTTGATTGGACGGCCACTGCCTACCAGGAACGCCAGATCGGTAACCAGGCCTATTTCATCTATGCCCTGGCCATCCTCCTGGTCTTTCTGGTGTTGGCGGCCCAGTATGAAAGCTGGACCAGCCCGGCTGCGGTCATCCTGGTGGTGCCCATGGCCCTGGTGGGGGTGCTCCTGGCCCTGGTGGCCCGGGGGTTAGATAACAATCTCTACACCCAGGTGGGCCTGGTCCTGATGATTGCCCTGGCGGCCAAGAACGCCATCCTGGTGGTGGAGTTTGCCCGGGAGCTGCATGCCGAGGGCATGACCCTGCAGGAGGCGGCCGTGGAAGCCACTCGGCGCCGCTTCCGGCCCATTGTCATGACGTCTTTTGCCTTTATCCTGGGCGTCGTGCCCCTCATGAAGGCCGGCGGGGCCGGGGCGGCCAGCCAACAGGCCATCGGCACCGTGGTCTTTGGCGGTATGCTGGCCTCCACGATTCTGGCCATTCCCTTCGTGCCGGTCTTTTTTGTCATCATGGAAAGCCTGGGCCGCAAAAAATCCCGTCCATAACCGAAGTTTACCGAGCTGCCACTTTCAATGAACTTCTGTTCCTGAAAGCAGATTTCACAACCAGACAATGCTGAATTAATTATACATAAAAAATGTTAACCTCTCATATGGATCCATTTTAGAGGAGATAGATTGCATGCGTGCTCCACCAGCGAAAAAAAAAGGAACCTCTTGCCAGGTTCCCCTTTCCCAGGCTGCTCTTGGTGTGAGCGGGGTTATTTTAGCAACTGGCCGATGGCGGCCACCAGCGTGACGCTGGCAATGGCAGTGCCCACTAGCCAGATGATGATTTTGGTGTGCAGCGTCGCCATTTTCTCGGTAAGCCGCAGTTCCAAAGCTGCCATCTCAGACCGCAGAACCTCCCGGGTTTCCGCCAGTTCCTCCTTCGTTGCCATCACAGCCCTGATAGCAGCGATCTCAGATCGCAGGGCCTCCCGGGTCTCAATGAGTTCCGTCCGCAGCCCGACCACATCGCTTTTGGTTGACAGATTGGCGGTTTGCCTCTCTGAGATGGCCCGGACTACGGCCTCCGCCAGTTCCTGACTGGCCCCCGCCGCCTGTAAATCCCGGGCAATCTCAAAATCCAGCTTGGGCACGGCCATGCTCCTTCTTTAAATATTTAATATATTCAAGGGATTCTGTCAAGCCGGGATCTTGACCGGCGCCGGGGGGCGATCGCACCATAATTGCAACATTATTCTGTTTTCAAGTCCCCGGATGGTTATATTGGCCATATTCAGGCAAAGTTGCAGGGGGAAAGCAGACAGTGGAAATCGCCAAATCTCTGTTTTATTTTATCGCCGCCGGCCTCTGTGAAATCGGCGGAGGTTACCTGGTCTGGCTGTGGCTGCGGGAAGGCAAAAGTATCTGGGTCGCCCTTATGGGCGCCCTGGTGCTGGTCCTCTATGGCGTGGTGCCGACGCTGCAGCCGGCCCACTTTGGCAGGGTCTATGCGGCCTATGGAGGCGTTTTTATCGTTCTGTCTATTTTATGGGGTTGGTGGGTGGATAACATCGCCCCGGACCGCTTTGACTGCCTCGGCGGGGGCCTGGCCCTCGCCGGGGTCCTGGTCATCATGTATTGGCCGAGGACCTGAAGGATTCCTGCGTGGACCCGGGTGGCCAACCCCTGCCGCCCACCGCCCGGTGGTTTCCGGCCAGGCATGCGTGCCAGAGGATTGCCCGGGAAGGGCGGATGCGAGAACAAATGTGCATTCTTCCGATTGTTGACGAAAAATATTGACAGCGGACTGAGAATGTAATATTTTTCTCAACGGCAAAGCGGGCCGGCAGGTCCGCCCTGATACAGTAACGATCTTGCGATATTTAGCCATGAAGGCCAGCTGCCCCGGCACGGGGCATGACCTTTGTGGCTTTTTTTGTGCGCGGGAACGGTTCCTGGCCGGGAATTGCTTTGCGGCTCAGTCCAGGGAGGGAGATATGGGCAGGCATGCAGGGCCAGACGACGGGTAAGGGAGGAGCATGACGATGGTGTCGGCGAGGCGTTTTGGTGGTTTCGGACTAGCCATCCTCTGCCCTATCCTCGTTTTGTTCATCCCTCAGGCGTTGGCCACGAAAGTTCCCCGGGCCTGGCCGCCGGCGGCCCTGGTCCTGGGTACAGAGAGGATCAGCGCCGCCGTGTAGGAATCTTCCTTCCGGTTAGCCATGGTCTAGGGCGAACCACGGTCTGGCAGCGCCCGGTGGCCC
>CALGOE010000002.1 GCA_937958145.1 uncultured Desulfobacca sp. | reverse complement strand
GCCAGGTCGTGGAGCTGGGGCTGGATATCAAAAAAACCTCCTTCTGGCGCATCGTCTGGGCCATCCGGCGGCTCTTGCGGTCCCACCAACCGGCTGTCCTGCACACCCATCTCTACCATCCCAACCTCTACGGGCGCTTGGCCAGCCTCGGGCTGGGCCTCCCAGGGGTAGTGGCCTCGATCCACAATGCCTACAGCCGGGTAAAGCTCCATCGCTGTCTTTGGAATCAGGTGCTGGCTCGGGTGACCGATCGCATCCTGGTGAGTTCTCCGCGGGTGTATCAGGACGTGCGCCGCTATGACCGGGTGCCGGCGGCAAAAATCCTGATCATGCCCTACGGCATCCGCCGGGAAGAGGTGGACTCCCCCTTGACCAAGGCCGAGGCCAAAACGGCCCTGGGAATATCCGGCTTCTGTGTGGGCACCATCGGCCGTTTGGAGGAGCAGAAAGGCCACCGGGATCTGTTGGCCGCCGTACCGGCGATGTTGGCCCAGATTCCCGATCTGCACGTGCTGATCGTGGGCGACGGCCGCCTCCGAGCTGTTCTGAGCCGCCAGGCCCAAGAGTTGGGGATCGCAGGAGTGGTGCAGTTCCTGGGGACCCGGCGGGATCTGCCCCTGCTCTATCGGGCCATGGATGTGTTCATCCTGCCGTCGCTTTGGGAGGGCCTGCCCTTGGTCCTCCTTAAGGCCATGGCCGCCGGCCTGCCGGTCATTGCCACCCGGGTGAGCGGGGTGGAGGACGTCATTGTGGACGGCGTCAACGGCCGCCTGGTCCCGGCCGGACAGCCCGCGGCCTTGGCCCGGGCGGTTTTGGACCTGCAGGCCCAGCCGCACCTGTGGCCGCAGTGGGGCCAGGCCGCGCAACAGACCATTGCCGACTCCTACTCCCTTGCGGCCATGGTGACGAAATTACAGGACCTGTATATCGAATTAGTGGCAGCATCTGCATGAACGCACCCGACGTTTCCGGAACCTTTTGTATCCTGCACACCGAGGCCTCCCTGGGATGGGGCGGCCAGGAACACCGGATCGTGGCCGAGGCCCAGGTCATGGCCGGTCGGGGGCACCGGGTTCTCATCGCCGCAGATCCCCGGGGTGAGTTGGCGGTGCGGGCCCGGAAGGCAGGGTTGCCGGTCCTGCCCGTGAGATTCGGCGGCCGACAGAATTTCTCAGCCTTCCTAACCCTGCGGCGTCTGTGCCGGGAATATGGCGTGGATATTCTGAACACCCATAGTTCCCTGGACAGTTGGGTGGGGACGCTGGCGGTGTTGGGCTCGCCTCGGCTCAAACTCGTGCGCACCCGACATCTGAGTACGCCCATCCGGACCAATCTGCCGACCCGGTGGCTGTATCAGCAGGCCGACGCCATCATTACCACCGGCGCGGCCATCAAAAACCTGATTCAAGAGCGGGCCCGGGTGCCGGAGGCCAAAATTTTCTCTATTCCTACCGGCGTCGACCTGGCGCGGTTCTCCCCCGATCTTCCCGCCGACCGCAGCCAACTGCCGTCTGCGTGGCCGCTGGCGCCCATCATCGGCTCGGTGGCAGTGCTCCGTTCCTGGAAAGGCCATCTCTACCTCCTGGAGGCCCTGCAGCAGATCACGCAGAGGGGCATCGAGGCCCGTTTGGTGTTGGTGGGCGCCGGGCCGTATGGCGAGGTTATTGCCCCCAAAATCGCCGCATTGAATTTACAGGACCGGGTGTATCTGGCCGGCTACCAGGATGATGTCCCGGCCTGGCTGGCCCTCATGGATATCGTCGTCCTGGCTTCCTATGCCAACGAAGGCGTGCCCCAGTCTCTCCTGCAGGCCATGGCCATGGGCAAACCCGTGGTGGGGACCTCTTGCGGCGGTATCCCCGAGGTGGTTATCCCCCAGGTCAACGGCCTTCTGGTGCCGCCGCGGGATAGCGCTGCCCTGGCACAGGCGCTGGTGCAGCTCCTCCGGGAGCCGGAAACCCGGCACAGGTATGGCGTCCAAGGTCGGGAGCTGGTCCTGGACCGTTATTCTTTGGACAAGATGGCCCAGGCGGTGGAAGAAGTGTATGCCCGGGTAATGCGGTAAGACTTGTTGAGATGGTGATGATGAACGTCAGCAGATTCCTGGCCAGACTCTGGTACACCCTGGACCGGCGGCACCGGCTGATTACCCTGCGCAATCTGGAATTCGCCCTGGGACCGGCCCTGACCCCGGCGGCGCGGGAAGAGTTGGCCCGGCAGGTTTTCGAGCATTTTGTCAGATTTTTCTTTGAAGCCGTGGGCATGCTCTTCTTGCCCCTGGCGACGCTGCGCCGTCGCCTGGTGGTCATCGGCCATGAACATGCGGAAGCGGCGCTCCGCCAGGGCAAAGGCGTCCTGGCCATCGTCGCCCACGCCGGCAACTGGGAACTTACCGGCATGATCTATGGTCTGGCCTATCATCCTCTGGCCATCGTGGCCCGACGGCATGATCATCCGGTTCTGGACCGCCTGATCCGGGCTTTACGGGAGCGGGGCGGCAATACCATGATTCCCAAACAGGGCGGTCTCAAGGCCATCCTCAAGCGGCTGCAGCAGAATGACATTGTGGGCATGGCCATTGACCAGAACACGACGACCAAAGGCGGCATCCTGGTAGACTTCTTCGGCCGCCGGGCTCGGACCACCCCCATTGCCGCCATCCTGGCCCGACGCTTCGGCGTGCCGGTCGTGCCGGTCCTGTCTCGGCGTCTGCCGGACGGCCGTCATCTGATGGAGATCAAACCGCCTTTGCCCATGACCGTTACCGCTGATCCGGAAGAAGATATCCGCCGCCAGGTGCAATTACAGAGTGATATCATCGAAGCCTGGATCCGCCACAGTCCGGAACAATGGTTGTGGCTCCATAAACGGTGGAAAAATCAATATCCGGAATTGTATCAAGACCTCTAACCAGCGTCGGAGTTGAGGGGTCTCAGGCACTTGTTCATCAACCAGCCAAGCCACAAGCGAGAGTATCCCATGACCACAAAAAACGAGCACGTCCTGGCCGCCTTGCGGCGCCGGGTGGCCGAACAATCATTGGCCGCACAATTGGGCCTGACCCTGGTAGCCCTGGAGCCGGGTCGGGCCGTGGTCAAAATGACGACCGGTGAGCATCTGACCAACATCCTGGGGGGCATCCACGGCACCGCCATCTTTGCTCTCATCGACGAGGCCTTCCAGGCCTCCTGCAATGCCCATGGGACGGTGGCAGTGGCCTTGAATATGAACCTGACGTTTCACCGGGCCCCGGCGGTGGGGGAAGAATTAACGGCCGAGTCCAAGGAATTGCATTGCGGCCGCCGCACCGGCACCTACCAGATTACGGTGACCGATTCCCGGGGGCGGCGCCTTGCCACCTGCCAGGCCCTGGCCTATCGCAAGGGCGAGCCCTTGCCTTTCCTGCCGCCGCCGGCTGAAGAGGCTTGAAGCAAAAGCCGCCGGTGGCGAAAACACGGTTTTTTTCTGCCATCTTATGATACAATGATACTACCATCTCCCCAGCAGCCTGACTGATGACCCCAAACCGCACGGATGACCGACACGTTGACTGAACCTGTCTCCTCCTTGGAGCTCTTGGCCCCGGCCGGAAGTATCGAGACCTTTTTCGCGGCCCTGGAAAACGGCGCCGATGCCGTCTATGTCGGTCTCAAGGCCTTCAGCGCCCGGGCCTATGCCGCGAACTTTAGCCTGGCCGAGGTCTCCTCGCTGGTCCAGGTCTGCCGCCAGAAAGGGCGCCGGCTATACGTCGCCCTGAACGCTTTGGTCAAGGAGGAAGAGCGCCGGGAGCTGCTGGAGACCATGCAGGCCCTGGCGCAGATCGGTCCCGATGCCCTCATTATTCAGGACCTGGGGGTCTATCACCTGGCCCGCCGCCGTTTTCCCGACCTTGCTTTACATGCCAGCACCCTGATGACCATCCATAACTCAGCCGGCGTTGCCCAGGCTGCGGCCATGGGATTTAAACGGGTGGTGCTGGCCCGGGAGCTGACCCTGACGGAATTGGCCGCCATCTGCCGGCAGGCCACGGTGGAGCTGGAGGTTTTCGTCCACGGGGCCCTGTGCTTCTGCTTTTCCGGGCTCTGTCTGTTCAGCAGCTTTTTGGGAGGACGGGCCGCCACTCGGGGCCGCTGCACCCAACCCTGCCGGCGCCTCTATACCTATGGGCAGGAATCCGGCCATATCCTTTCTCCCAGTGATCTCAATGCCCTGGAAATAATTCCCCAACTGGCCGCGTTGGGCATCAGAGCCATCAAACTGGAAGGCCGGATGAAAAGCGGCGAATATGTGGCCCGGGTCGTCCAGGCCTACCGCCAGGTCCTGGATGCCTCGCCCCCTGACCGGCCCCAGGCCGTGGCGGCGGCCCAGGAGCTGTTGGCCCAGACCTACAGCCGGCGGACCACGGCCGGGTTTTTCCGGGGGGCCCAAGCCGCCGACCTTTTGGCCCCGGCGGAGACGGGCAACATCGGCCTGTTTCTCGGGGAGTTGACCCACGCCGCCGATTCCCGGGGCGTGGTCCGTCTGCAAGCCCCGGTAGCCGTGGGTGACCGCCTGCGTTTACACAGTGTCGCCACCGGCGATCGCCGCTCTTTTACTCTCAAGGAGCTCTCCTGGCAGGGTCAGGCTCTGGAAACGGCCGCGCCCGGGGAGATGGTGGCCCTGGCGCTGCCGGCCGAAGCGGCTGATGGTGATCTGTTGTATAAGGTGGGGGAGACCACAGCCGGCAGCAGTCGCTCCGAGAAAAAATGGCGGGAGATCCTCTTTGCCCAAGCCCGTCCCCAGGTCCTGACGCTGCAGCCGGGGGCTCAGGAGGCCGAAGGGCTCAAACCCCTGCAACCTCCGGCGGGACGACGGCCGCGTCCAGGTCCACCCCAGGTCTATGTCCGGGTCCGGTCGCTGGCCGAGGCCTTCGAGATCCACCGACAGGGACTGCGCCATCAGATTTTAGAACTGCAGGAGGAAAATTTCACCGAATACCTCCGACAAGCACGGGCAGCCAAGAAATTAAAAGGGTTGATCTGGCAGTTGCCGACCATCATTTTTGAGAACAGCCTGCCCTTTTACCGGCAGGCCCTGGCCACCCTGCTGGACGGGGGCTGGCGGGCCTTTATGGTGGGCAACCTCGGTCACCTGCGCCTTCTCCAGGAGGCAACCACCACCGTCGGGGCACCGCCGGCGCCACGAGCGTCCCGGTCAGGAAAACGAGAAGGCCACGGCGACGGGCCGCCAGCCGCGGCGAGTCGCGCCCCAGCGATCACCCTGACCTTGTACGGCGATTATCCGCTGCACTGCCTCAATGCCTGGGCCTGGCAGGCCTGCCAGGATCTTGAGATTGACTACCCCACCATTTCCGTGGAGGCCGATGCCAAAACGGTGCGGGGCCTGCTGGCGCATGTGCCCCCCGACCGGATCATGGCCTATCTGTATGCCCACCTCCCTTTGATGATTTCCCGGGTGCCGCTCCCAGAGGGCAAAAAGGCGTTGCGGCTGACCAGCCCCAAAGGAGAACAGTTCCGTCTGCTGAGCCGGGGCAATCTGACCTATCTGGTTGCCAAGTTCCCTTTTCTCTTCCAGAAACCCTTCCGGGAATTGTTCCCCCGGGGGCTGCGGCGTCTGCTCGTTGATGTCAACTTCAGCGGCCTGCCGGTCTCGGAAACTCGAACCCTGGTCCAGCGCCTGCTCACCGAGGGACAGATCACCGGCGGTCTGCCCTTTAACTATTACCGCGGCCTGGAATGATCCAGGACTGCGCTCACCACAAAGGAGGCTTATGCCCACCACTGGACGAAGTTATAAAATTCGCTTTGATTATGATAAAAATTTAGGCCTGTTCAGCGCCACCATTCCGGCCCTGGGCGGCCTGACGGTCAGCGGTGAGACCTTTGCCGAAGTCGAGGCCGGGATCAAAGCCGCGGCTCTCCAATATCTGCAAAAGCTGCACCTCAATAATAAACCTCTGCCCGTGGATGAACGGGACCTGAAAGAAGGCATCTACCTCCGGCTGCCCCAGGAGTAAGATCTGCCGGAAAAAGAGCATTGCCGCCGGCCGTTTGCCGGTTGAGGGAGTCACCCTTGCGCCTATGCTAGCGGAATTGCGGATACATAATCTGGCTATCCTGGACCGGGTGGAGCTGTTTTTGGAGCCGGGTTTGAATGTCTTTACCGGCGAGACCGGGGCGGGCAAGTCCATGATCGTCCAGGCCGTCCATCTGCTGCAGGGGGCCAAGGCCAGCGAGGACCTGATTCGGACCGGCGCCCCGGCCGCCGAGGTGTCGGCCCGCTTTGCCGACCTTGCCCCGGAAGTAGCCGCCCTGCTGGCCGATCGGGACATTCCCTACGAGGGCGAACTGCTGGTCCGCCGCATCATCTCCCGGGAAGGCCGCAGCCGCGGCTATCTTAATGATCAGGCCGTGACGGTGAAACTGTTGGGCCGCGTTGTCCGGGAACTCCTGCATCTGTCCGGCCAACACGAGTATCAGACGTTTCTCGCCCCGGAAAATCACCTGCGGATTCTGGATAGTTTTGCCGGCCTGGACAGTGCCGGGCAACAGTATCGAACCGTTTACCAACGCTGGCGTCAGGCCCAACGCCAGTGGCAGGACCTCCAGCAGCGGCGGCTTAATTTGGACAACACCCGGGATTTTCTCAATTTCCAGATCCAGGAGATTGATCGGGCCGGCATCCGGCCCGAGGAAGAAGAAGAACTGCACCTGGAACAGGAACGGCTGCGCCACGCCACCAAACTCTGGGCGGCCAGCCGCCAGGGCTATGATCTTTTATACGGCGACAAGCAGGCGGTTCTGACCCGCCTGGCCGAGGTGCGAAAATCCCTGGACCTGTTGGCCCGTTTCGACCCGAAGTGGGCCGGCCGGAGTGAGGGCCTCCAAAACCTGGCCCTGGAACTGGAGGACCTGGCTTTCACCCTGCGGGATTATTTAGCCCAGGTGCAGCCCAATCCCGCCCGTCTGGAAGAGATTGAACAACGCCTCCACCTGTTGCAGCGTTTGAAAAAGAAATACGGCCCCAGCCTCGAGGCGGTTCTGGCTGCAGCCGCCAAGGCCAAAGAGGAATTGGCCGCCTTGGATAATCTGGCTGACCAGGAAGCGGCGCTGCGCCGACAACTGAGCGACCTGGAGGGGCAGGTGCGGCTCCAGGCGGAGGCCTTGTCGCAACAACGCCGCCGCGCCGCCACGGCCCTCACCACCGCCGTGGAAAAAGAAATCCAGAGCCTGGCCATGCCCCGGGCCCGTTTCCTCATTGAGTTTCTGGACGCAGTCTCAGAAGACCGGCATGCCAGGGACAGCGCTTCACTGCCGGGTCCCCAAGGGTTTGACCGGGTGGAATTTTTCCTGGCGCCCAACCCGGGGGAGGAGCCCAAACCCTTGAGCCGGATCGCCTCGGGCGGTGAGCTCTCCCGGCTGGTCCTTGGCCTCAAAACAATCCTGGCGGCCGGCGCCGGGATCAATACCAATGTCTTCGATGAAGTGGATGCCGGCATCGGCGGCCGCACCGCCACGGTGGTAGGGGGGAAATTACAATGTCTGGCCCGCCATGCCCAGATAATCTGCATTACCCACCTCCCCCAGATTGCCTGTTTTGCCCAAACCCACTTCCGGGTGGAAAAAAAGGTGGTGGATGGGCGCACCGTCACCGTGGTGCAGAAACTCAACGAAAGCGAACGCCTCCAGGAATTGGCCCGCATGTTGGGCGGGGCGCACATCAGCCCCACAACCCTGGCTCATGCCCAGGAAATGCTGGCGGCGGCCCATGGCGGCGGCTCAGGCTGTCACCTCCCGACCGTTCCCCGGCAGGAACCGGCAGGGGACTTGCAAATCCAAAAATAATTCTTATAATTTAAACATAAGGGGGCGAAATGGGTTCGACGTGGGTATGGACCCATAAGTCGCATGCCGAGGTCCTGTCTGCTCGTAAAACAGGTAGGATTCCTACAAGTGCCGATAACTACGGCTACGCTCTAGCCGCTTAAGGCTAGCGTCCACCTGACCTGACCGGAAGGGTCAGCGTGGGCGCCGATTATTCCGGTTA
>CALGOE010000001.1 GCA_937958145.1 uncultured Desulfobacca sp. | reverse complement strand
GGACGAAGGCCTCCGGCACCCCGGCCTCGGCGTAGCGCCGGGCCTGGAAGGTCTCCAGGAAATACCCCCGCCGGTCCTCAAACACCCGGGGCACCAGGAGCACCACCCCCGGCAGATCCAGCCCCGTCACCTGCATGGCCGGCCTCCCTCCACGCCTGCCCTTTCTGGATCACCGCCAAGATTTCCCCGCATCTCGTTCATCTGCGCGCCCCGGCAGGGTGGGCATCACCCCAGTTTATAGCAGAAACCTTCACAGGTGGAAATCCATCCCCAGAACCTGGCGGGAGGCGCCGGGAATCGGAATGCCTCCTGATCCTGAACCCCACAAAAACCCCAGGGAACCTGCCCCGGGGGTTTTTTGTTCCCGGCTCGGAAAGGCTTGCCTTCTCAGGGTTCGGGGGAAGGATACCAGTCGAACTGGACCAGCTTCGGCCGGGTGGCATATATCATTGGGGTGGTCCCTCCAGGCGACCCCTGGACCTGCACCTCGCAGGGAAAGTAGGCAATTTCAATGCAATGCCCCTGGCTGGGTCCGCAATCAGGGGGTGCATCCTTATCGTTCGGATTGTAAACATTCTTGATTAAAACTGGGACGAAAGGTCCGATTTCATGACCGTAAGGGTCCACCTGGTCCGGATCGTAAATGGGGCTGGTCTGGTTCAACTGGTCGTTCGTTACCAGAGGCGCCAGAATTAGCCAGCCCTCATAATTTTTTCCATCACAATCATGATTCCATTGATCATTTTCTGTCCCACTGGTGGCACGCAATTCGTTCAACCTTGCTTTGATGGATTTTAAAATACTGGCATCAACCCCTCCCTGAAGGTCCACTTCGGTACCACTACCGGCGCAGGGCAAGTCAAATGGTTCTCCTCTTTCAATAGCTTTAAAGTAATTTTTGATGAATTGGGAGGGTCTAAACCCATTGTTAGCGTGGTCAGCCCATGCTCCCTCATCCATCTTGGTGGATTTGTCGGTACCTGTATGCATGGTCATATAACTGGAGCCCTGAAGAAATTTCTGGAACCAGGAATCAGGATCAGATTTATAGAGAAGGGCAAAGAGGAAAAAGGTGCAGTTTTCCTTCAGGTAGCCCACGGCGGCGGTGGAAGAGGCCCGGACGTCTGCCGTGTCCCAGCCGAAAACCCTGGCCAAGGTGAGGAAAACCGGCCCAGTACCCCCGGAGCTCACCCGCTTCGCCACCACATTGACGGCGTTAATATCGTCCAGGGAACAGACATCCACAGCTTTCGGTGTAAAAGTATTGTTCTTCCAATCCCACCATCCCAAAGTGACGTCCAAAGTAATATCCGTCTGAATGGGAGTGCCGTCGGACTTGTTAAGTTGGGTGGCCGCCACCGCCGTCTCACGGGCCAATTGGCAATACGGGGGATCAGGAACCGCCACGATGGGGTAATCCTCCATGCGGATCAGGGCCCGAGCTCCCGCCAAAGCGCCGGCGTCGGCGGCGTTCTGCAGCTCATTCCGGACGCTGTGCAGATGCCCCAAATCGATGACAATGGCCATGATGGCCACGAAGATGATGATAAGCAAAGCTGTCATCATGCCGGCGGCACCTTGCTCCCCTGCCAGGAAATTGGACCGGAACCGGATCTTCATGACCATCCCTCCTGATGCTTTGCCGCTAAAGAAAATTACATTCCTTTAGCGGGGCTTTTTAATCATGGGGAAGCGTTCCAACACGTAGATGATGGTGGGTCCCAAAAGCACCAGGAACATCACCGGCAGAATACAAAACACCAAAGGGAAAAGGATTTTCACCGGCAGTTTGGCGGCCTTTTCCTCCACACGGAGAATCCGCTGGGTGCGGGTGAAGTCCCCATGATGCCGCAGGGACTGGCCGATGCTCACCCCCAGCTTTTCCGACTGGACCATCATGCCCACCAGGGATTTGATGCTCTGCACCCCGGTGCGCTTTCCCAGATGATCAAAGGCCTCATCCCAGGGGATCCCGGCCCGGATTTCAGCCACCACTATCTGAAGTTCGTCGTAAAAGTCCTTATAAGTATGTCGGATTTCTTCGGCTACTTTGTTGAGGGCCGCCTGCAGGGCCAAGCCGGATTCAATGCAGATCACCAACAGATCCAGAATATCCGGCAAAGCCTTGTCCAAGCGGTTCTGCCGACCCCGAACTCTGAAATTTAGCCAGATACTGGGCAGGAAAAAGCCGACTACCGCAAGGATGAAAGCAAGCAACAGGTTTTTGGGAGTGACCTGTCCCCGGACGATGAAAGAAAGCAGCAGGGGGAAGGGCACAATCACGGCCAGCAATACTCGAGCGCCGAAAAACATCACCGGCGCCTGGGGATGCCGAATCCCCGCCTGCACCAGGAGCTGCTGAGTGCGGTTCATGCGTTCGGGGTCGGCGGTGGCCCAATTGCCGGCGTAACTGAGCACATCCACCGTCAGTTTTTGCAGGCCACCCTCAGGACCGGAGCTTTTCAAAATCGAGGAGGAGACCGGCGCCGCCGCCGGATTGCCCACCAGCTCCTTGACCCGCTGCCGTTTCCCCACATACTGTAAGACGCTGTAGGCGAGCAGAAAAACAGAGATGAAAACTGTGAGCCAAATAAGAAAAATCATAAAGGCTTCTCGGGATCAGACTTCTACGTTATTGATGATCTGCCGCATAAACAGGGCCCCGATGACCAGCAGAACAATGGCGGCAAAGGTCAATTTCTGCCCCAAAGGATGCGTCAGCATGACATGTTGATAACTATAGCGGAAAATAATCAGCAGCAAAAAAGCCACCACGGGCAGCACAGTCAAACCCACGGCGGACATTCGGCCCTCGGCAGTCAGCGCCCGGATTTTGGCCTTCATGTTCAGCCTACCACGAATGACATGGCTGATGTTTTCGAGTACTTCAGCCAGGTTACCCCCTGATTCCTGCTGGATGAGTACGGCCGTCACGAAATACCGCAGGTCCTGGCTGTCAATGCGCTTAATCATGCTCATCAAGGAATCCTGGATAGGGATCCCGAACCGCTGTTCTTCGTTGGCAATGCGAAATTCGGTCCCTAACGGGTGTTCCAGCTCCTCGCCCAGGAGCTCCACCGCCGAAGGCAGCGTATGGCCAGCCCGCAAGGAGCGGGCCAGAAGTTCCATGGCGTCCGGCATCTGCCTTTCCACGGCCATAGTCTTTTGCTTTTTGCGCTTCATGAAATAAAGGAAGGGGGTGATACCGAAAAAGAAGGCAAAAACCAGTCCCAGCAAAACGCTTCGCAGGAAGAAGGCTCCCAGGAAAAAGCCCCCGAGAATCAAAGCTAGAATAATCTGCAAGATTATCGCCGGATTGTAATAGATGTCCGCCTGCATGAGCATCTTTTCAAATTTCGCCAGGCGGTCTTTGCCCAAAAGAAACCGGCTAACCACAATGGTCAAGGGCGCCTTTTCCTCAAAACGGGACTTGAGGATCTGAATGCGGCGCACATAGGCTTCGCTGGTTTCGGACAGTCGCTGGGATACCTTCCGGCGTCTCTGCCAGGGTTCGATCACCAGGGTGTAACATCCCCACAAAAAGATGAGCACCCCGACAAAAACTGCCGAGAGAACCAGGGCATACCATAAATCTCGGTGAGTAATGGTCGTCATGGCCGAAACTGTGTGCTCTTCATATCGCCGGGGCGGCACGGCGTATCCGCCCTTTGGGCGGCAGGAAGATCTCCTCCCGCAGGGGGAACCCGAAGAGGCGGCAGCGTTCCGCAAAGCGGGGCCGGATCCCCGTGGCCACATACTGGCCCAGCACCGCCCCGTCCTCCGCCACCCCGTGGCGGTCGAAGACAAAGAT